>JASJCA010000022.1 GCA_030066215.1 Rhodobacter sp.
CCGACCGGCTCCCGGACGGGACGCACCGTATCCGCCCGTCGCCCTGTCCCGGCTGTCGGCTCCCGCGCCCCGCGAAGAGGGCCGCCAGGACCGATGACCGCCCCGCACGTCCCGCAGGATCCGCGACCCGTGGCCTGCATTCGCGATGTCGGGCGTGGCCCAGATGTGGTCAAGCCGACGGCCCTTGTCGGCCGCATCCCAATCGCGCGCGCGGTAGGACCACCAGGAGTACAAGAGCCCGTCGGGAATGTCCTTACGGGTGATATCGACCCAGCGGCCGGCATCCTGCATCTCGCCCAAATGTTCGACCTCGATCGGCGTGTGGCTGACGACTTTCAGAAGTTGCTTGTGCGACCAGACGTCGTCTTCGCGCGGCGCGATGTTGAAATCGCCGACGATAACCGTGCGCTCGGGCCGCTCGGCATGCCAGTGGTCGCGCATTTCTGTAATATAATCAAGCTTTTGCCCGAACTTGTCGTTCACTTCGCGATCCGGTACGTCGCCGCCCGCGGGGATATAGAAATTGTGCACCTCGACGCCGTTTTCCAGCCGAACGGCCACATGACGGGCGTGGTTGAGCCCAGCGAAGTCACGGTCACCAAGGTCCTCGATCGGCAGCTTCGACAGCACCGCGACGCCGTTATAGCCTTTTTGACCGCGGGCGACGACGTGGCCGTATCCCAGGGCCCGGAAGCCGTCGAGCGGGATCTTTTCGACCGGCGATTTGCATTCCTGCAGGCACAGGATGTCCGGTGCTTCCTCTTCCAGGAGTTTCAACACCAGCGCCTCGCGCAGGCGCACCGAATTGATGTTCCAGGTGGCAATGGTGAAGGGCATGGGCAGGTCTCGCTGGGATCGCGGTCCTACCTAGACCGCCCGCGCCCCGGGCGCCAGAGCTGTCAGGCGATGCTACTCAGCCGCCTCGGCCGCCGGGCCGGCGCTGGTCAACGCGACGATGGTGTCCAGCAGGTCGCGCTTTTTCACTGGTTTCTGCAGCACCACGGTGTCGCCGGGCAGTGCGCTGGCGGCCTCTTCGGCATCGCGCGGATACCCCGAGATCAGGATGGTGGAAATCCCGGGCACCAGCTTGCGCGCAGCCAAAACAAGGTCGGGGCCCTGGACCGAGCCCGGCATCACCACATCGGTCAGCAAAACGTCCGGACGGAGCCCGTCCCGCAGCTTGCGCAGCGCGGCCTCGCCGTCCGGGGTGCAGGTCACCTGATAACCCGCAGAGACCAGTTGCCGCTTCAACACCTGGCGAACCGGCGGTTCGTCCTCGCACAGCAACACATGCAGGTCCTCGAGCAGGTTCACATTGGCGAAGATCGGGGTGGCGGCGGCCGCTGCGTCGAGCGCCGCAAAGTAGAGCTCGATCGACGTGCCCTTGCCCTTTTCGCTGACCAGCCGCACGGTGCCGCCGGATTGCCGGACGAAGCCCAACACCATCGACAGCCCCAGCCCAGACCCCTGGCCGACCGGTTTGGTGGTGAAGAACGGGTCGAAGGCCTGATCGGCCATCTCCGGCGACATGCCGTGCCCGGTGTCGCGGACGGCCAGCATCACGTAAGATCCAGACGGCAACTCCTCGTCGCCCTCGGCCACGAAGGCCGCATCGAGTGAGACGTTCCGCGCCTCGATGATCAGGCTACCGCCGGTCGGCATAGCGTCGCGGGCGTTGATCGCAAGGTTCAAAACAGCGGTATCGAGCTGGTTGCGGTCGATGAAGATCGGCGCAGTGTCCGGAGCAACGTGGCAGCGCAAGTCGATCGTCTCGGGCAATACGCGGCGCAGCATGCTTTCCAGTTCGGCCATGAACTCGGCAATGTCCTGCCGCCCGGGCTCCAGCACCGCGCGGCGGCCGAACGACAGCAGTTGCCGCGACAGCGTGCCGCCGCGCTCCGTCGCCAATTTGATCTGCCGCGCGCATTCGGCGCGTTCCTGGCTTGGGATGTCTTCGTCCAAGAGTTCGGCATTACCCAGGATCACCGCCAGCAAGTTATTGAAATCATGCGCGACGCCGCCGACGAGATTGCCCAAGGCCTCTTGCTTTTGCGCCTGTGCGATCAACTGGCCGGACTTGCGCAACTCCTCCTCCTGCGCGGCCAGGCGCGTGGTGATCTCGTCGGCGGTCTGCTGTTGCCGCCAGCGATAGGCGATGCCGAGCGCGGTTGCCATCAGGCTGAGCAGGAACAGAACCGCCGCATTCGCGATCTCGCGCGCGGTCAGGCTGACGCTCTCGCTATAGGTCATCCGAAAAGCCCGGTTCGCGAACCGGAGCGTCAGCGGCGCGGCACTGGCGCGGTGGCTGAGCGGTCCAGCGCTGTCTTCGTCGGGAGCTCCGCGGCGATCGAATACCAGGCCGGGCAGGCTCCAGGGCCCCATGCGCAGTTCGACCAGTACCTCATGCGCGGGCGTGTCGCGCAACAGCTCTTCGACGACATGCACCGGCGTCACGCTTGCAGCCACGACCCCGCGCAGCGACGGCAGGCCGTTGTGTTCCAGCGAAAACTCCTCGACCTTGACCGGAGCGATCAACAGCAGGCTGACCGGCGCGCCGGCGTCGTCCTGCGACAGGGTCAGCGGGTCGGTCAGCACGAGCCTGTCGGTGCGCAGGGCCTGCTGCGCGCGGCTCAAACGCACAGGGCTCGACGCCAGGTCGAAGCCAAAGACCTGCGCCCGCGCCGCTTCCGGTTCGACCAGCACGACGGGAAACATCGCTTTGTTGTCCGTCGCCGGAAAGAGCTGGAAGGGCGGGTATTCCTCATCGCGGAAGGCGTCGCTGTTGAGCTCAAAAAACTGTTCGACCAGATGGATCTCGCCACGCCGGAGCGCCGGCATATACGCAACGGCGCGCAGCGCTTGCCCGATCTTGGACGTCGACGTCTTGCGCATGAACTCCGCGAATGTCGCGGCATCGATGTGCCGACCAGCGGACAGAAACCCTGCCGCCCCGGACACCTGATTTTCGATCAGCGACAGCCGCAGTTGCAACGCCGTCCGCAACGATTCGGCGTGCGACTGCACCAAGGCGTTGTGACGCTGATGCGAATAGTAGACTGAAAACAGAGGCAAAGCGAAAGCCAGCGCCAGGCCCAGGCAGGCAACGGCCAAGATCGCGCTGGGCCGCGGAAATCGACTTAACCTCACCATCGCGAAAACCGTTAACCAAAGGACCTCAACAAATAGTTAACACTTCGTCAATTTAGGTTAATCGGCGTTGCCTTGCCGGACCAAAAAAAGCCCGGGCGCGAAGCCCGGGCCAGTCCAACAGGGAGGTACATGTCGTAACCCGGACATGTGGCGGGTTCTTGCGGACTTTAACCTGAGCCTAGGATGCCACTTTGATCTGGATCAGATAAGTCCGGAATTCCTTACGCGACCAACCGGTAGCCGCCGCTTTCGGTGACCAGAAGCCGGGCGTTCGACGGATCGGGCTCGATCTTCTGCCGCAGCCGGTAGATGTGGGTTTCGAGCGTGTGCGTGGTCACCCCGGCATTGTAGCCCCAGACCTCGTGCAGCAGCACATCGCGGGCCACCACTCCCTCGGACGCGCGGTAGAGGAATTTCAGGATGTTGGTCTCCTTCTCGGTCAGCCGGATCTTCTTTTCGTCGTCGGTCATCAGCATCTTCATCGCCGGCTTGAAGGTGTAGGGGCCAAGCTGGAACACCGCGTCCTCGGACTGTTCGTGCTGGCGCAGTTGGGCGCGGATGCGGGCCAGCAGCACCGGAAACTTGAACGGCTTGGTGACGTAGTCGTTGGCGCCAGCGTCCAGCCCCAGAATGGTGTCGCTGTCGCTGTCATGGCCAGTGAGCATCAGGACCGGGCACTTGACGCCCTGCTTGCGCATCAACCGGCAGAGCTCGCGGCCGTCCGTATCCGGCAGACCGACGTCGAGGATCACGAGATCGTAGAGCCCCTCTTTGGTCTTGGTCATCGCCTCGGCGCCGTTGCCGGCCTCGAAAACGTCGAAGTCCTCGGTCATCACCAGCTGTTCGCTCAGCGCTTCGCGCAGGTCCTCGTCGTCGTCGACCAGCAAAATCTTTTTCAGGTTGGACATACCTTATGCCTCCTCGTGCGTTGACCGAGACTTGTGGGACGGACCCGGGCCGGGCAAGATTTGCTGCAGCCATTTCACGCCGTCGTGTCGACATGCGAGGATTTGTTTCATATCTGGGGGCAACCGTTGCAGAGCCCCGGCGGACCGCATGTCGCTTGCCCCCACCATTTTCGAGACGCTGGCCCGCGCCCGGGCCGATTTGCGCATGGGGCTGCCGGTGGTGTTGAGGTCGGGTGCGGCGCGGATGCTGGCGGCGGCGGCCGAGACCCTGACAGCCGACCGGTTGGCCGACTTGCGCGGTTTGGGCGAGCCGGTGCTTGCGGTCACCGCACGGCGCGCCGAGACGCTGAAGGCCCGGGCCTATGACGGGGATCTGGCGCGGATCGTGCTGCCCGAGGGCGCCGACATCGACTGGGTCGCAAACATGGCCGATCCGTCCGACGATCTGTCGATGCCGCTGAAGGGTCCGCACCGGACCGAGCGCGACGGGCCGGCCGAACTGCACCGCGCGGCGATCCGGTTGGCGAAATCCGCGCGGCTATTGCCGGCGATGGTTCTGGTCCCGCTGGACGCCCCGGCCGCGCCCGGGCTGAGCGTTCTCGACCTCGCCGACATTGGCGCCGCGCTGGACGCTTTGGCCCCGCTGCAGGAGGTAATCAGCGCGCGGGTTCCCTTGATGGTGTCCGAGGCCGGCCGGCTGCACGTCTTCCGCCCCGAGGACGGCGCCGAAGAGCACTATGCCGTCGAGATCGGCCAGCCCGCGCGCGACGCACCGGTATTGGCACGGCTGCATTCGGCCTGCTTCACCGGCGATCTCTTGGGCTCGCTGAAATGCGATTGCGGGCCGCAGCTGCGCGCCGCGCTGCGCCACATGGGCGACGAGGGCGCCGGTGTTCTGCTCTATCTCAACCAAGAGGGCCGCGGCATAGGGCTGGCCAACAAGATGCGCGCCTACAGCCTGCAGGACCAGGGCTTCGACACGGTCGAGGCCAACCACCGCCTGGGCTTCGAGGACGACGAGCGCGACTTCCGAATCGGTGCCGACATTTTGCGGCGCATGGGGTTCGGGCAGGTGCGGCTGTTGACCAACAACCCCGCCAAGGTCGCGATGCTGGAAAGCTGCGGGCTGACCGTGACCGAGCGCGTGCCGCTCAAGGTCGGCCTCAATCCGCTGAACGCCAAGTATTTGGATACAAAGGCGAAAAAGTCGGGACATATTCTGTAGGGCAAGAGGCGGGTCAATTCGGCCGCTGGATTTGGTCCGGGGTTCGCGAGTGCCTCGAAACCCCAGGCGCGGACTCAAGGCCGCAGGCCGCCGCGCCATCGCCAACCCGCCCCGGAGGGGTGGCGATTTGTCGACACCAGCGCACCGCGTAGGGTCCTACGGATTGGGCAGCCATAAAGCACCGCCGTCCAGAGGTCGGCTCGCCACCCCGCGGGTTGGCGATGGCACGGCTCATCTCTACATCCACAAGGACCGCTCCCAAGCCAAAACCGATCTGGCACACGACCGACACCCGGCTCCCCCGCGCCACAAAGTTTCGTCGAAACTTTGCCGCCCCTCAGGTCAAGGGCACCGTCTCGCCGCGCTGTGCCAGATCGGCCGTTTGGGCAATGCGTTTGGCGCGGGTCGCCGGCGTTTTGGCCAGTTTGATCAGCCGCAGCATGTTGCGTTTCGACGAGGCGCTGAACGCCTCGAACCGCTCCAGCGCCGGCGGCCGCTCCCTCAGCGCCGCTACCAGATCCTCGGGCAGGATCAGCGCGTCGACATCGTCCATGAAGTGCCACAGACCGTTCGCCTTGCCGTCAGCGACCGACCGCAGCCCGGCCGCGTGCATCCGCCCCGCCTCGGTCAGCGCCGCGACCCGGTCCTTGTAGCTTTTCGACCAATGCTGGACCTTGCGCGGCGAGATCAGCTGCATCGTCCGGTCGTCGTCGAGCTTGCGCCGTATACCGTCGATCCAGCCGAAACACAGCAACTCGTCGAGCACGTCCCAGCGCGACACGTACTTGTCGCCGGCATGTTTCATCCAGGTGACCAGCCAAGCACTCTGCTCCTGCGCATGATGCACCGTTAGCCAGTCCCGCAATTCCGCCACCGAGGTCACCTCGACCTTGGCGAAATCCTCCGTCTTGATCATGCCGCCTCCCGACCGGTCGCCTGGGCGGCAACATAGCGCCCGGCACAAGCCGGCAAGTCCGGTAGGGGCCAGCGTAAAACGACCCGGGATCTTGGTGCCGGCAGGGCGACACCAGGTGGCTTTCTCCCTGCCGGGCGCTGGACTAGTCTGCCGCTCATGACCCCGGTCGATCTGGTCCTCGGCCCACGCGGCCTGCGCTTTCTCGGGCGGACCTTTCCCTGCGCCATCGGCCGTGGCGGCTTGACCTCGGACAAGCGCGAGGGCGACGGCGCGACGCCGCGCGGCCGCCACCGGATCGTCGGCTGCCTCTACCGCCCCGACCGGATCCGGCGGCCCTGCGACTGGGCGCTGCCGATCCGTCCCGGCGATCTGTGGTCCGACGATCCGGCGCATGAGGACTACAACCTGATGGTCCGCGCGCCGTACCCGCACAGCCACGAACGGCTGCGCCGCGCCGACCCGCTCTATGACCTGATCCTGATCACCGACTGGAACTGGCCGCAGGCGGTGCGCGGCGCGGGTTCGGCGATCTTCCTGCACCGCTGGCGCAAGCCGGGCCACCCGACCGAGGGCTGCATCGCGCTGCATCCTGATCACTTGGCCTGGATCGCCGCCCGGATCCGGGTCCAGATCCGGCTGATCGTGCCGTGATCACTCAGGGTACTGCCGCCGCGCCTTCGCCGTGGCCAGTTTCTTGTTCCCCTTCCGCGCCGTCGCGGTCCATTCGTAGGTATGCACCTCGCCCGGCGGGCAGGGGCTTTTGTAGCTGAACGCGCCGAAGGGGATCGAATTGCCGCCGGTCCAGGTCACCTTGCCGCCACCGTGGTTGTAGCGCGGCGCATTGAGGTCCTTCAGCTTGAAGTCGATCCGGGTGGTGCCCGGCGGCACCTCGGCCAGCGCGAATTGCGGCGAGCCCACCTTGTTCGGCCGCCCGTTGGTGCAAAGCGGGATGTCGCCCCAGTCGAAGGCGATCCGGAACTCCGCCGCCGCCACGCCGGCCGAGGCCAAAAGGGCCAGCACGCCCATAGATACCACTCGCATGTGGTCCTCCATCTTTGTCGGCGCGCTTCGCAAGAAACGTGGGACGGGGGCCGGTGAAACGGAAGGGCCGGGGCCTGATCGATTTCGTCGCAGGTGGCGGCGAGCGGCCGATGGGTTCGGGCGTAGGCCGGGTTGGGCTGGGGCGGGCGGTGGGTTTTCTCCCCAGGCGCGGAACCAAGGCCGGAGGCCGCCGCGCCATCGCCAACCCGCCCCGGAGGGGTGGCGATTATCGACATCAGCACATCGCGCGATGTCCTACGGATGTGACAGCCATAAAGCGCACCCGTCCAGACGTCGGACCGCCACCCCGCGGGTTGGCGACGGCGCGGCTTCGCTCCACATCGCCAGCGTGCGCCAAGCCAGGACCGGCCCCGCAACCGGCCGACCGGAAAGCCGCCTCAGCCGTAGACGCGTTCGCCGAACACTGCAGAGCCGACGCGCACATAGGTCGCGCCCTGGGCGATGGCGCGTTCGAAATCGGCGCTCATGCCCATCGACAGCTCGTCCAGCCCGTTGCGCGCCGCGATCTTGGCCAGAAGCGCGAAGTGCAGGCTGGGTTCTTCGTCCGCCGGCGGGAGGCACATCAGACCGACCACCGGCAGGCCGAGCGTGCGGCACTCGGCGATCAGCGCGTCGGCGTCGCCGGGCAGCACGCCGGCCTTCTGCGGCTCTTCGCCGGTATTGACCTGCACCATCAGGCGCGGGCAGGTCCCCAGCTCGTCGCTCAACCGCGCCAGCGTCCGGGCCAGTTTCGGGCGATCCACCGTCTCGATGCAGTCGAAAAGCTGCATCGCCTGGCGCGCCTTGTTGGTCTGCAGCGGCCCGACCAGATGCAGCTCGACCCCGTCGAAACGGTCGCGCAGCGCCGGCCACTTGCCCGCCGCCTCCTGCACCTTGTTCTCGCCGAACAGCCGGTGCCCGGCGGCCAGCACCGCCTCGATCCTGTCGAGCGGCTGCACCTTCGACACCGCCACCAGCCGCACCGCGCCTGTCGGGCGGCCGGCCTTCGCTTCCGCGGCGCGGATGCGCGCGACGATGTCGTCCAGCGCCATGGCTAGGCGGCTCCGCCGACCGCGCCGGCATCGAGCGCGTCCAGGGCCGCGAGCATCTCTTGCAGCTCGTCCTCATGCCGCTGCCAGGCCTGGGTCGAGGAGGTGTAGATCGGCTGCCGCACCTGGTGCAGGCTGAGGGTCGAGACCTGGCGTTCGGTCTTGTGGAAGTCCAGACAGGCGTCTTCCCAGGGCAGGCCGCAGGCCTCGATGAGCCGCCGGGTCTGCGGTTCAGGGTCGCGCACGAGGTCCTCGTATTGGATCTCGTGAATCCAGCCAGGACAGAGGTCGCGCCAAAACGCCACCAACTCGGCGAACATACCGTAGACCGCCGCAAGCTGGGTCATGTCATAAGCATAGGCATGGCGGCCGGGCGCGAACGGGTTCTTGTAGATCGAGAATAGATTGTCGCGCGGATCGCGGCGCACCACGACGACGCGCGCATTCGGCAGCGCAAGCCGGATCGCGCCCAGCACCATATAGTTCTGGATGCCCTTGTCGGTGACCCGGGCCGCGTCGGGGTGCAGCTCGCGCAGGCGCGCCTCGATGCGATGGCCGACATCGGCGATCTCGTCCGCGCCGAGCTCGTCGAGCCCGCGGAGCCCGCGCGCCCCAAGCGACAGCGCGGCGTTCCATTCGCTGCGCGCCGACCCGACCTCGCCGGCGCCCGCGACTTGGGAATGGCTGGCGACGATCTGCTCGACCAGCGTGGTGCCCGACCGCGGCATGCCGGTGACGAAGATCGGCGCGAACTCGGACCGGCCGGGCACCTCGGTGCCCAGATAGTCGTAGCCGCCGAAGGCCGATTTGACCTCGTCGACGACGCGCCGGCGGTGATCAAGGTCGAAGGGATAAAGCTGCCTGGCCAGATCGTTGGCCGGCCTGAGATAGGTAAAGACCCGATCGTGGGCACCGGTATCCTCCATCGCCTTGGCCAGCGCAAAGCCCAGATAGACCCGCCCGGCATCGGCGTCGGGCCTGTCGGCCCAAAGCGCCTGCATCAGCGCGATTGCCGGGTCGTCGGCGGTCATCTTCCGCCCTGCGGCCAGGACCTGGTAATAGCTCGGCTCGCCCGGATCGCGGTCGATCCCTTCTCGGATCAACACGCCGGCCGCGTCGAAGCGGCCGAGCGATTGCAGGTATTCCGCCGTGGCGGTGCGGGCAAACGCGCTGTCGGGGTCGAGCGTCATCGCCCGGTCGAAGGTTGCCATGGCGTCGTCCTGCCGCTGCGCCGCGGCCAGCGCCTGGGCCAGCCGCACGGTCAAGGTGGCGTTGTCGGGGGCCTTGGCCAGCGCCGCCTCGATCAACGGCAGCGCGTCGAGATACTGGCCGTTGCGGCAAAGCGCGTCGATTAGCATCGGTGCGATCCGCGGGTCGTCGGGGCGTTCCTCGGCCGCCTGCCGCAGCATGGTGATCGCCCGACCGAACTGCAACTCGGCCAGCGACGCCTCGGCCACGACCAGCATCGGGTCGGCAAGCCGCGGCGCGATGGCCAGCGCCGCCTGCGCCTGGACGATGGCCTCGTCGCGGCGGTCCTGGGACAGCAGGAACTGCGCGTATTGGCTTCGCGCCTCGGCGTAATCCTTGTCGAGCTCGATCGCCCGCCGATACCGCGCCTCGGCCGCTCCCGGGTGGCCAAGCTGCGCCTCGGCATTGGCGATGATCGCCTGCAGGACGGGTACGTCGGGGTGCCGGGCGTCGAGGGTCTCGGCGATCGCCTTGGCCTTGCCGAAGTCGCCGGACTGGATCATCGACACCGCCAGGTTGACCTCTTGGATCGGCGCGCCGCGGGTCGTGGTCTCGGTGCTCTTGCCGGCGAGCGCGACGCGCCGAGCGACACCGTTGCGGACCTCTGCCGGCAGGTCGGCCGCGGCGACCCGCGCCTGCAGCCGGCCAAGCGCGCCGGCATCTTTCGCCGCCACCACCGCCTGGGCATAGGCGTCCCAAAACGCCGCCACGTCTGGCTTGCCGTCGACCGCCGCCTCAAAATGGCCCACCGCCTCGGCGAAGCGGCGCTGCGCCAGTGCGATACGGCCAACTTGGAACCGGACCTCGGGCTGCTTCGGCCGGACCGCCAGGATCGCCTTGTATTTCTGGAACGCACCGGCGATGTCGCCGGCCTCTTGCAGGCGCATCGCCGCCTGGTAGATTTCAGGGATTTTCGACGGGTTCAAGGGCAGCACGCGGCAACCTCCTTCTGGCGGGCGCGTCCGCTCTATACCACTTTGGGGGCCGGAAAAAAGAAAGAGCGGGCGCAAGGCCCGCTCTTCCCGAAACGAGTATCCCGAAGGATCAGAACGTCATCGCAACGCCGAGCGAGAAGGTGTCCTGCGTGGTGCCGGCACGGTCGCTGTGGCCGTAGCCGAACTGCACCTCGGCGCCACCGCCCAGGTCGTAGTTCACGATCAGGCCGTAGCCTTCGTTGTCGGCGCCCACGGTGCGGTCAAACACACCGTAGTTCACGGCGATGGTCAGCGCGTCCATCGAGTAGCCGAACGCGACGCCCATGTGGCTGTCGTTGCCGCCGTAGCCGTCGAGGTCCGAGTAGTTCAGGATCGCCTGGATGCCGTTGTCGAAGGTGGCGTCGAGGCTGATACCGATGATGTCGAACTGCGTACCGCCGGTTTCGCCGGTCTGGTAGCCGAGGCCGACGCCGAGGCCGACACCGCCGAGATCGCCGGAGTACCGACCACCGATGCCGAACGCGGTCGAAGCACCGGCAGCGCCGGCATCATCGATTTCCGCCGACACGGCGAAGGCGAAGTCGCCGAACGAGTAGTCGTAACGCGCGACCTGACCGTCGTGGATGCCGTCGAGGCCAGCGTTGCCGCTGTAGCCGGCATGCTCGTGGTCGTCCTGGATGGCGCCGCCGATGATGGCTTCGGTCAGGGCCCAGTCGAACGCACCGTCGGTGTCACCCATGGTGATGGTCCCGAAGTTGCCCGACAGGAAGACCGACTCACCGCCCTGGCGGTCAGCGTCGAAAGCGTCGGAGTCGCCGTTCACGGTACAGGGCAGAACCGTACATACGGTGTCGGTGCCGTCGGATTCGTCGAGGTCGATCGACGCGCCGAAGGTCAGCCCGTTGTCAGTCTCGCCCGACATGGTGAACGTGACGTCGATGTCGGTGTGGAACTGGGTCTCGATCGACGCCCCAGTCGCATCCTCACCGCCGAAGATGCCCATTTCGGCATAACCGGTAACCTCGACGCCCTGAGCGGACGCGATACCGGCTGAGGCCACGAGGGCAGTGGTTGCGAAGAGAACCTTTTTCATTGGTTTTCCCTCATTCGTTAAAGGTGCACCTCAACCCGGTATTCGAATTGAGTATGCTGCTGTGTCGCTCCATGCGCCTTGGAATGCAAGAAACCGCGCCATGGTTTTGCCAAAGCGCCGCCAGATGATGCCGCATTGCAACAGTGTGTTGCATGGCCCGATTCGACCCCATCGGCGAAATGCCTTGTCGCCCGGTTTTGGCTCCGGTACACCTGCGGCTACGGCGGGCGTGGGGCAATTCGATATGACATCGGCCAATCCTTTGAAATCCATCGGCATCTTGGGATTGATCCTGGCCTTGAGCGGCTGTGGCGGCGCGCTCGATATCGGCCGTCCGGGGGGGATTTTCTCGCCTCGCGCGCCCGACGGACGGGTCAGCGAGGGCACGCTGCGCCAACGCGCCAACACGCCGCCCGAACTGCGCCGGGCCGAGCGCCGCGAACGCGGCACGATCTGGGACCTTTTCGAGGCCCGCGACGACCCGAATGTGACGGTCGAGGTCAACAAGTACATCTGGAACGCCTCGCTCGACATCCTCAGCTTCTTGCCGATCCAGGCCGCCGATCCGTTCTCGGGCGTGATCGTCACTGGTTATGGCACCCCGCCTGGCGGCGGCCGGGCCTATCGGGCGACGATCTTCGTACAAGACCCCGCGCTTGATGCGCGGTCCTTGAACCTCGCCTTGCAGACCCGCAGCGGTCCGGCCAGCCGCGAGACCGTGCAGGCCGTCGAAGACGCCATCCTCACCCGCGCCCGCCAGCTTCGGATCCGCGACGGACGGCTTTAAGGCGCGGGCGGCACGCTGGCGCCTGACCGGTGGGTCGGGCCCCGGACGAACGTAGAGGATCCCCGAAAGCCAGCATCGCACCTGGGCAAAAGGATCACGCCCGGCCCCGAGGGCGGGCGCCGCGCAAACTGCACTGCTATCTCTTCGAAGCCTAAATGTTGCAAGGTTTTCAGGGCTCTCGACGCATCGCGCCCGCCCTGGGGGGCGGGGCCGGGCGCGATCCGCGGCTGAAGCCGCGGGGGACGGTTGATATTCGGAAACCCAAATACTCGACGACACCGAACCCGCCCGCTCCTACACCAGCCCCTCCTCGCCGCCTTGCCCCGCACACATCACGCACTGGACCCCGGACAAGCCGCAAAGTATGACCGCCGGGCAACCGTCCGTCCGTATCGAAAGACCGCCCATGTCCCGCTACGCACCCCGTGAGATCGAGCCGAAATGGCAGGCTGCCTGGGAGGCGGCCGGCAGCTTCGTCGCCACCCGCGACCCTGCCAAGCCGAAATACTACGTGCTCGAGATGTTCCCCTATCCGTCTGGGCGCATCCATATGGGGCACGTGCGCAACTACACCATGGGCGACGTCATCGCGCGTTACAAAATGTCGTGCGGATTCAGCGTCCTGCACCCGATGGGTTGGGACGCCTTCGGGCTCGCCGCCGAGAACGCCGCGATGGAAAAGGGCATCCATCCCGGCGTTTGGACCTACCAGAATATTGCCGACATGAAGGCGCAGATGCAGCCTTTGGGCTTCTCGCTCGACTGGAGCCGAGAGATCGCCACCTGCCATCCGGAATACTACCGCCACCAGCAGGCCATGTTCCTGGATTTCCTGGAAAACGGCCTGATCCACCGCAAGGCCGCCGTGGTCAACTGGGACCCGGTCGACATGACCGTTCTGGCCAACGAGCAAGTGATCGACGGCAAAGGCTGGCGGTCCGGCGCGCCCGTCGAACGGCGTGAGCTGACCCAGTGGTTCTTCAAGATCTCCGACTTCTCCGAAGAGCTCTTGGACGCCATCGACGGCCTCGACAACTGGCCCGAGAAGGTCAAGCTGATGCAGCGCAACTGGATCGGCAAGTCGCGCGGGCTGCAGTTTTCCTTCAGCCTGGTCGACGGCCCGCACGGCCATGACCGGGTCGAGGTCTACACCACGCGGCCCGACACGCTGATGGGCGCGTCGTTCATCGCCATCTCGCCCGACCATTCGCTGGCGCGGATGCTGGAGCGCGAGAATGCCGACATCGCCGCCTTCAACGCCGAGTGCCGCCGGATGGGCACCTCGGAGGAAGAACTGGAAAAGGCCCCGAAGCTGGGTTTCGACACCGGGCTCACCGTGCGCCACCCGTTCGACACCGCCTGGGAGCTGCCGGTCTACATCGCCAATTTCATCCTGATGGATTACGGCACCGGCGCCATCTTCGGCTGCCCGGCGCATGACCAGCGCGACCTCGACTTCGCCCGGAAATATGGCCTGGACGTCATCGATACATTCGTCGCGCTCGACGGCGGCCAGCCGGTAGAAAACGAGGCCTTCGTCCCGCCCAAGACGGAAAAGGTGCGTTGGGTCAAAGGTTTCGGTTGGCCCGAGGAGGCCACGGGTGACAAGGCCATCGACGCCGCCATCGCGTTTTGCGAGGCCAACAGCGTCGGCCAGGGCGTCACCAAGTACCGCCTGCGCGACTGGGGGCTTTCCCGCCAGCGCTACTGGGGCTGCCCGATCCCCGTCGTGCATTGCGACACCTGCGGCGTGGTGCCGGAGAACAAGGAAAATCTGCCGATCCGGCTGCCCGATGACGTCGCCTTCGACCAGCCGGGCAACCCGCTCGACCGTCACCCGACCTGGCGCGACTGCCCCTGTCCGTCTTGCGGGCGGCCCGCGAAACGTGAGACCGACACGATGGACACCTTTGTCGACTCGTCGTGGTACTTCGCCCGTTTCACTGCACCGCGCGCCGACACGCCGACCGAGCCCGACGACGCCGCCTATTGGATGAACGTCGACCAGTATATCGGCGGTATCGAGCACGCGATCCTGCACCTCTTGTACTCGCGTTTCTTCTGCCGCGCGATGCATATCTGCGGGCACCTGCCCGAGACCGCGCGCGAACCCTTCGACGCGCTTTTCACCCAAGGCATGGTGACCCACGAAATCTACGTCACCCGCGACGAACGCGACCGCCCGGTCTACCATTTGCCGGAACACATCGAGTGGCACGAATCCGGCGCGCGGCTGGGTGAAACCGGCGAGGCGGTCGAGGTGATCCCCTCGGCCAAGATGTCGAAATCGAAGAAGAACGTGGTCGATCCGGCGCGGATTATCGATGAATACGGCGCCGATACCGCGCGCTGGTTCGTGTTGTCGGACAGCCCTCCCGAGCGCGACGTCGAATGGACCGCCGCGGGCGCCGAGGCGGCCGCCAAGCACCTCGCCCGGGTACACCGCCTGGCCGCCGAAACCGCCGACGGCGGCGCGGCCGAGGAGGTCGATGAGGATCTGAAACGCGCGATGCACAAGACGATCCACGACGTCACCATGGGCATCGACTCGTTTGGCTTCAACGCCGCCATCGCCCGGCTCTACGCCTTCACCAACACCATCGCCAAGGCGCGGCCCGCCACGGCGACGCGGCGCGAGGCGCTGCGAACGCTGGCCCAGCTCATGTCGCCGATGACCCCGCATCTTTCCGAAGAGATCTGGCAGATGCTCGACGGCGCGGGCCTCGTCGCCGGTGCGCCCTGGCCCGAGGCCGATCCGGCGCTGCTGGTCGAGGACACCGTGACCCTGCCGATCCAGGTCAACGGCAAGCGGAGGTCCGAGATCACGGTGGCCAAGGACCTGACCAAGGACGCAGTGGAAAAACTGGTGCTGGAAGACGCCGCGGTGCTGAAGGCACTGGCCGGCGGCGCGCCGAAAAAACTGATCGTGGTGCCGGGGCGGATCGTCAACGTGGTAGTTTAGAGCCAAATCCGAAAGTACGCCAGTTACTGCAACTTTCAAAACATCGAAAGAATGGTAGCATACCAATAATTAGATGATGATTCGTATGGTGGTATCATATCATGAAAGACGGATATAAGTGTCTGTATTGCGAAAGCGATAGAATTGCAAGCGGCCCTTCTGGATGGACAACATCTATAAAGGCAGGATTGTACGGTTTATTTAGCGGCAAGGCATGGAAACCTCTAACGATGAAAAACGGAGAGATGTGTCATTGTCAAGACTGCAAGGGAGACTTTTTGATTTGCCCATACTGTGAGCAAATCAATTATCATGAACCAGATCCAAGCCCTTGTAGTCAGTGTGGCCGCAAATACTCGCACCCATAACGAATTACTGGATTTTCTGTTAGTATCTCACAAAATCGACGAGATTGCTTTTGCGATTCATGCTCATCGGCATTCAGCCTTTCTTGACCGCCAGGTGAAACCCATCACAAAGGCTGCCTCCGATTGACCCGGTGCGCCCGCGGGGCCTAGACTCTCAGCCAGACTAATTCCAGAGGACACCATGGCAGGGCTTTCCCAGGAACAGCTTGAGAAACGCGCCTCGATCCAAAAGACGGCGACGATCTGGGGCGTGGTCGTCGGCGTTCTGGCCGGGCTGATCGCGCTTTGGGTACTGGGCGGACAGGGCGCGGCGCTGCGCCATGGCGGCGCTCTGGTCATCGCCCTGGCGGCGGGCTTTTTGGTCCACCGCGCCAGTTTCAACTCCGGCGCCAAGTCGGCGAAATGCGCCAAGTGCGGGGCCGCGTTCAGCCGCTCGCGCACCGACCGCAGCGAAGCCCTGGCCTCGAGCACCGCCAAGGAGGAACGGCAAGAGCAGGAGGACAAGTCGACCAAGGTCACCACCTGGACCGAAGAGGTCTATGACGTCACCGACACCTACACCTGCGCGAATTGCGGCGACACGACGACCGAGACTTCCCAGTCCACCCGCCGGCGCGACGAGACCACCGAGGTCGAGCCTTTCGTGCCGCCGGAGCCACCCAAATCGGACAAATCAGCCGCCGCCTCGGCCAAATCCGGGAAATCCGCAGCTGCCTCGGGCAAATCGGCAAAGTCGGCCTCCGGAGCCTCGAAGCGGGGCAAGTCTTCCCGGCGCTAGGGCTGGGTGAGGCTTGGTTGGGGCGCGTGACGGGATCGCGCCCGACTCTGAAGTTGCCCGTTTCGTGAGGAGCCGTGCCCTTCCATCATGCAAACGCTCGCACATAGCCACCACCTCCCTTGGGACCGGATCAGGTGTAACTAGGCTGTATCGCCGCCGCCGCCGGCAAACCGGCGCTTGCCAACCGTGCCCGGCCCGGCGATGCTGCGCGAAACGGCCGCGACAAGCGGCCTGGCACAGGCAGACCGATTCCGATGCGGATCTTGACCCTTTCTCGCACCCCAGGCGCCGCGCTGTCCCGGCAGCCGCGTTTGCCCCGTCGCCACATCCTCGCCGCCGCTCTCGCCGTTCTCGCCGGCTGCGGTTTCAGTCCGGTCTACGGTCCCGGAGGCGGTTCCGACACCTTGCGCGGGGCGATCCGTGCCGCCGACCCCACCGACCGCAAGTCGTTCGTCTTCTTCGCCCGGCTCGAGGATCGCCTCGGCCGGCCCCAGGCCGCACCCTATGTACTCACCTACGCCATCACGACAGACCGGCAGGGCCTCGGCATCACCCCCGACCAGGCCACCACCCGCTTCAGCATCCTCGGCCGCGTCGACTACACGCTGACCGACCGCGCCACCGAGGCGGTGCTGGCCACCGGCCGGGTCGAGAATTTTGCCGGCTTCTCCGCCACCGGCTCGATCGTTGCCACGCTGTCGGCCACCGAGGACGCCACAGAGCGGCTGATGGTGACGCTGGCCGACCAGCTGGTCACCCGCCTGATCGCCACCGCGCCGGACTGGCAGCAATGAAGCTCTCGGGCCGCGAGGCCGCCCGCCACATCGCCGCGCCCGACCCCACCGCCACGGGCACGCTGATCTACGGCCAGGACGCGATGCGCGTCGCGCTGAAGCGCCAGGACCTGGTCGTCAACCTGATCGGTCCGCATGGCGAGGCGGAAATGCAGCTCGAGCGTCTGACCGCGGCCGAGCTGCGCAAGGACCCGGCGATGCTGGCCGACGCGATCAAGGCGCAGGGGTTCTTTCCGGGCCCGCGCGCCGCGCTGCTCGAGGACGCCCGCGACGGTGACGCCAAGACCGTCGCCGCGGCGCTGGCCGACTGGCAGCCGGGCGACGCCCATGTCGTGGTCACCGCCGGTCCGCTGACCGCGCGGTCCGCTCTGCGCAAGCTGTTCGAGGGCCACGCCACGGCCTTCGCGCTTGGCGTCTACAACGACCCGCCGAGCCGCGAAGAGTTGGAGGCCGACCTGCACAAGGCCGGGCTCGCCGACGTCGCACCGCAGGCAATGGCCGATCTCGCTGCGCTTTCCCGTCAGCTCGACCCTGGCGACCTGCGCCAGACCATCGAAAAGCTCGCACTCTACAAGCTGACCGACGCCACCGCGGTGACCTCCGACGACATCGCCGCCTGTGCCCCCGCCACCACCGAGGCCGCGCTCGACGACGTACTGAACGCCGTGGCCGAGGCGCGCACCGCCGAGATCGGGCCCTTGATGCAGAAGCTCGCGGGCCAGGGCATCCAGCCGGTCACGCTTTGCATCGGCGCCACCCGGCATTTCCGCACGCTTCACGCCGCCTCGTGCGACCCCGGCGGGCCCGGTGCCGGTATCGCCAAGGCGCGCCCGCCGGTCTTCGGGCCACGCCGCGAGGCGATGCAACGCCAGGCCCAGGGCTGGGGCCGGCCGAAACTGGAACAGGCGCTGCAGCTTCTGACCGACACCGATCTGCAACTGCGCTCCGCCGGCCAGCGCGCACCGCAGATGGCGCTGGTCGAACGCGCCCTGATCCGCCTTGCCATGCTCGCCACCGCCCGCCGCTGACGGCACTGTTTCTGACCCGACCGCGCTTGGTCTTCTCAGCAGCACATCTGCCCCCGCAACGCTCGCCATGGACGACAACATGAGTGTCCGACCAAAGGATGCGCGCCCGCCCGCAGCCGGAGGCGAGGACGGGCCGAAACCCAGCGGCGCGCAGCGCCACGGTTTGACAGCGGCCGCCCCTGGCGAAGCCGGCGCCCCCATGCGATGGTCGCCCCGAACCGACAGGAGGCCCGCGCCCATGTACACCGTCATCGGCGGCATCCGCAGCCGCACCTTCCGCGTGCTGTGGATGCTCGAGGAGCTCGGCCAGCCTTACACCCACCTGCCCGCCGCGCCACGCTCCGACGCGGTCACCGCGCATTACCCCGCCGGCAAGGTGCCGGTGCTGCTCGAGGACGGCGCTGCGCTGACCGATTCGACGGCGATCCTGACCTATCTCGCCGACAAGCACGGCGCCCTCACCTTCCCTGCCGGCACCCGCGACCGCGCCCGGCAGGACGGTCATACGCAGTTTCTGCTCGACGAATTCGACGCGCTGCTCTGGACCGCCTCGCGGCACAGCTTCATCCTGCCCGAGGACCTGCGGGTGCCGGCGGTCAAGGACACGCTCAGGCACGAATACGCGACCTCGCTGAACCGCCTCGCCGAGCGGGTCGGCGACGGGCCCTATCTCATGGGCGAAATGATGACGGTGCCCGATATCATCGCCTGCCATTGCGGCGGCTGGGCCGTGGTGGCGAAGTTCCCGCAGCCGGAGGGCGCCCTGAAGGCCTATTTCCAGCGCCTGCGCGACCGTCCGGCCTATGGCCGCGCCCAGGCGCTCTGACCCCGCCGCGCCAGACTTGTGCGCCCGTGCACGGGCCGCCGCCTTGTCCAGCCGTTCCGTGCGCCTATCCTGCGGGAATGACCCGAGCGGCAGGAGCGGCGCCATGGGCGTGATGATCGACGGCATCTTCCACGCAGACGACCCCGGCCCGGACACGACGCAAGGTGGCGCGTTCCGGCGGGCCGCGTCAACGATCCGGAACTGGATCACGCCCGGGGGCCCGTTCACGCCGGATGCCGGCCGATACCACCTTTATGCCGCGTGGAACTGCCCCTGGGCGCACCGGGCGCTGCTGGCCCGGGTCCTCTTGGGGCTTCAGGACGAGCTTTCGGTCGCCTATGCCCGCCCCCGGCGCACCGAGCAGGGCTGGGTCTTCGATGCCGACGGCGCCTTCGCCGACGCCGAATTGGGCGTCGCGGCGCTGCACCAGGTCTATGCCCGGCACAGCCCGCCCTATACCGGCCGCCTGACCGTTCCGGTGCTGTGGGATCGGCAGACCGCGCAGATCGTGTCGAACGAATCGGCCGACATCGTCCGTATGCTCGGCGCTTTCGGCCGCGGGCCCGCGCTTTACCCGCCGGAGCTTGCCGGTGAGATCGACGCCTGGAACGAGCTGATCTACCGCAGCGTCAACAACGGCGTTTACCGCGCCGGCTTCGCACGAACCCAAGACGCCTATGACGCCGCCGTCACTGAGGTCTTCGCCGCCCTGGACCGGGTCGAGGCGCAGCTCGGCCGGACCGCCTGGCTGACCGGCGACCGGTTCACCGAGGCCGACTTACGGCTTTTTCCGACGCTCGCACGCTTCGACGTCGCCTATCACTACGCCTTCAAGTGCAACATCCGGCGGCTTGTCGACTACCCCAACCTCTGGGCCTATGCCCGGCGCATCTATGCGATGCCGGGGGTGGCCGAAACGGTGCGCTTCGAGATCTACAAGCAGGGCTATTTCTCGCCCTCGGAGCTACGCAACCCGCTTGGGATCGTGCCGGCCGGGCCGCTAATCGACTGGTCGCTGTGACCAAGATTGCGTGCCTGCGGCACCCCGGTTGGTTTGCGCCGCGCTTTGCGCGTCGCGGTGGGTGGGGGGACGCTGTCCCCCCTCACCCCCTGAGATAATTTCAGCCAGATGAAGTGGAGCCTTGCGTTGGCGGTTCGGCATCGGTCTTCAGGTGCACCACGCGCTGCGGGTAGGGGATTTCGATGTCGTTGGACTTGAGCGCGTTCCAGATCAAAAACAGCACGTCCGAGGTGAACTTGTTCTTGCCGTCGTCGATGCCGTGGACCCAGAATTCGACGGCGAAGTCGACGCCGGACTCGCCGAAGCCGCGCAGCTCGCAATCGGGCGGAAACGGGTCATCGAGCACCTCGGGGTGGGTCGCCACCGCGGCCTCGACGATCCCGGGCACTTGGTTGATGTCGGTATCGTAGCTGACCGAAAACGGCGCCTCGTAGCGGTTGGCCGAGCCGCTGTCGGAGTAGTTCACCACCCGCGTGATGATGAAGTCCTCGTTCGGCACCACGATCCAGCGGCCGTCGAAGGTCTCCAGGATGATCGCGCGCGCCGTCATCTTGACGATGGTGCCCGCCTCGCCGCCGTCGAGCTCGACATAGTCGCCCACCGTGGCCTGGCCTTCCAAGAGCAGGATCACGCCCGAGATGAAGTTCGAGGCGATCTTTTGCAGGCCGAAGCCGAGGCCGACTCCGATGGCGCCGCCGAGCACGGCGAGCGAGGTCAGCGAGACGCCCATGATGTTCATCAACAGCAGGAAGGCGGTGCCGAAGATGACGATCTCGACCGCCTTGGCAGCCAATTCACGCGTAGCCGGGCGCAGCTCTTCCTGTTTCGCGATGTAGCCGGCGCTTTGCTCGTTCGACCAGCGGCCGAGCCAGAACAGCAGGCTGCCGAAGATCAGCCCGCGCACCACCGCCATCACCGAAAACGAGATGTTGCCCAAGGAGACGACGGTTGTGTTGAGATAGGCGGCGACGTCGTCGATGATGCCGACCGCATAGAGAGCGGCGACCGGGATCAGCACGTAGCGGCCCAAAAGCCGCAGGAACGGCTCGGTGACGATGTCGCGGACCAGGGCCCGTGCGGCGAGGAACAGGAAGACCCGCTTGCCAAAGGCGATGACGGCACCCGAATCGAAAAGCGACCGCACAATCTGCTCGCCTAGGCCGGTGAAGGCGTAGGCCAAAACCGGCAGCAAAAGCGGCAGGAAGACCAGGACGAAGCGGCGCAGGCGGGCCAGAAGGCTCTGCTGGTCCTCGGGCGGGGTCAGGAGCCGGCGCAGCACCGGCGAGAGCCGGCGCGAGACCAGCCAGGCCAGGACGAAGGCCACGATGAGCAGGGCGAATTGCGACCAGGCGGCGGGGCTCAGGAGCCAGCTCTCGGCGATTTCCCAGCCGCGGCGGCCGTAGTCCAGCGCCGTCTGCAGGAATTCCGGTTGCCGTTCCATCTCAGCCCCTTGCCGTGCCGCGCCGCGCGCCCCATCCTGTCGCACCGATCCGCCGCCCTGACAAGGTTCCGCCCACCCCGTGCCGCTGCCCGAGACCCCGATCTGCCCGTTCTGTTCGCGCCCGATCCCGCCAGGCGTGCGGCAGAGTCTGCACCACCTGGTGCCGAAACTGCGCGGCGGGCGCGGCGGGCCGACGGTGCTGCTGCACCAGATCTGCCACAACGAGATCCATGCCACGCTGACCGAGGCCGAACTGGCGCGCGACTATGCCAGCGTCGAGGCCCTGCGGGCGCATCCGCGGCTGGCGAAGTTCATCGCCTGGGTGGCGAAACGGCCGCCGGAGTTCCATTCGCGGACGCCCGGGCCGCGGCGGAAACGGTGAGGCGGGGGCAGTTGGACTGAGGACGTCGGCCCCGATCGCGACGAGCCGGGCCAATCGCCGACCCGTAGGGTGGCGAACCAACCTCTGAGCGGCGGTTCTTCATGGCTGCCCGGTCCGTAGGGCATCGAGCGGCGCGCAGGTCTTGACCAATCGCCACCCCTCCGGGGCGGGGCGGCGATGGGCACGGCGGGGCTGCGCCCCGTTACTCCGTGCGCAAGGGGGCCTTATTTCGAACGCTACGTCCAGTTCCCGACCTTTTGGCGGCAAGACCACTCCCCCACGTCGCGTCAGATCATCGCCTTGATTGCGGCCACGTGCTCGGCCTCCGCCGCCAGCGCATCCGTGCATAGCGACGCGACGAACCGCTCCAGCTCGCTCTGTGCCACCACCGCGTCCACCAGCCCGAAGCGCAAGGCCTCCTCGGCGCTCAGCTTCGCGCCGCCCATCAGGATCAACTTGGCGCGCGCCGGGCCCACCAGGGCGGCGAGCCGGCCGGGGTCGGAGGGCTGCGGCAGAAATCCGAGCTTCATCACCGGATAGAAAAACCGCGCCTCGGGCACGCAGACCCGCAGGTCGCAGGCCAGCGCCATGCCGAAGGCGCCACCCGCCAGGGTGCCGTTCAGCGCCGCGACCGTCAAACAAGGCAAGGCTGCGACGGCGCCCGACAGCCGCTCCCACACCGGATCGGTGGCCAGCCCCAACTTGGCCTCGTCCAGGTCCATCCCCGCCGAGAACACCCGACCGTCGCCCGTAATCACAAACGCCTTGGCCACTCCGGCCGCGGCCTCAGCTACACCGGCCGTCTTTTCCAGCATCGCCTTGGTCAGCGAATTCGCCTTGTCCGGCCTGTTTAGAACCACCCGCCAAAGCCCGCCCTCGCGCGTGACCTCGATCACGACAGGCCAATCCGCGCCCGGATGCCCTCGTCGCGCAGGCTGATCTCTTGGCCCAGGTACCCGTCCGCCTCGGCCGAGCACATCCAGACCAGCGCCTTGGCCGGCCAATCGGCTGGGATGTGGTCGGACCACTCAAGCCGCGACACCGGGTTGACCCCGCTGGCCTTGATCTCGCGCTGCATCTGGGTGGCCACGGTGCCCGGTGACAGACCCATCGCCCGGATACCGCGCGTGCCATATTCCTTGTCGACGCAGCGGGTCAGCATCGCCGCACCGGCCTTCGACGCGCAGTAATGCGACCAGGCCTCGACCGGCCCGTGTGCTGCGCCCGAGGACACCGTCAGCACCGTACCGCCCCCAGCCTCGAGCATCACCGGCAGCGCCGCGCGCATGCCGTGATAGACGCCCTTGAGGTTGATATCGACCGCATGCGCCCAGCCCTCGGGATCGGAGAACGCCAGATGCGCAATGGGCTCGATGACACCAGCGTTGTTGACCAGCACGTCAAGCGACCCGAAGGCCTCGACACAGGCGCCCACGGCGGCCTCGACCTCCCAAAACCGGCTGACGTCGCAGGGCACCGCCAGGGCCGCGCTGCCGATCTCGCCCGCCAGGTCCGCTATCGCCTCTTCGCCCCGCGACACTAACGCCACCTGCGCTCCCGCCGCCGCAAATGCCCGCGCCGCCGCCGCCCCGATGCCGCGGCTCGCCCCGGTGATCAAAACCGCCTTGCCCGTCAACTCCATGTCACATGCCTCCTGAAAACCTGCCCCCACCATGGCGCGGTTGTACGGGTCAGGAAAGTCTCACCTTGACCCCAGCGGCACGGGCGCAGAAGCTATCCGCATTCGAATTTGACCCGGAAGGTTACAATGACACACAGGACCGCCCTTTGCGGCACCACAGCATTCCTGCTTGCAACGGCCGGCATGGCCCAGGCCGAGATCACCGGCGCCGAAGTTTGGGCGAACTGGCAATCCGCCGCAGCGGGCCTTGGCCAAACGCTCACACCGGGCAACGAGACGCAATCCGGCGATACGCTGACGATCACCGATTTGCAGATCTCGATGCCGATGCCCGACGGCAGCGTCGAGGGGTCGATCGCCATGGTCGAATTCGTCGACCGCAGTGACGGCACCGTCGGCATCACCATGTCGCCCAGCTACGACATGACCGTGATCGTGGACCCCGAGATCGGCGAGGCCGTGAACGTGGCACTCCAGGTGACACAAGAGGGTCTGACCATGGTCGCCTCGGGCGGCGACGGCGAAGTTACCTACGATTTTCTCGCCCCCTCAATGAGCTTCGGGGTGACGAACCTTGAGGTCGACGGCGAGATGATTGAGCTGCTCGCCGAGGGCGTTCTGACGGACATGGACGGCAAATATGTCGTGACCGAAGGCGACACCCCAGTGGTCACCACCCAATTCACCGCCGCAAATATGACCATCAATGTCGACATGAACGAGCCTGACGGCGGCGACGGCAGTTTCGCGATGGCGCTTGCCTACAGCGACCTCGTCGCCGAATCCGCCGGCTCGCTGATGATGATGGCCAACCCTGAAGAGCTGTCGATGCTGCTCGACAAGGGGCTCGGCACCGCCACCAGCTTCACCCACGGCCCCGCGACGTTCGAGGTGAACTTCCAGGACGCGCCCGACATGTTCGCGCTTTCCGGCAGCGCCGCGACCGGCGAATTCGACGTCGCACTGGACGGCGAACAGCTGGCCTACGCCTTCGGCAATACCGGGCTCGACATCTCGATGTCTGGCTCGGAGATTCCGTTGCCCGAGGTTGCCTTCGCGCTCGGCGAACTGGGATTTGCGTTGCTGATGCCGTCTTCACCCAGCGAAACGCCGGAGGATTTCGGCCTTGGCATCACCCTGGCCGATCTTGCCGTCAGCGATATGATCTGGTCGATGATCGACGCCGGCGGGCAGCTGCCGCACGACCCGGCCACGTTGATCTTCGACGTCACCGGTCAGGCCAATTGGCTGTTCGACATCTTCAATCCGGAATCGATGATGGAGGTCGAGGCCGACATGCCGGCAGAGTTGCACGCGCTTGACCTCAACAGTCTGGTTGTGGCCGTGGCGGGTGCCGAACTGACCGGGAGCGGCGCTTTCACATTCGACAACACCGATCTAGAGACCTTCGACGGTATGCCTGCCCCCACCGGGTCGATCGACCTCAAGCTGGTCGGCGGCAACGGGCTATTGGATTCGCTGGTGGCCATGGGCCTCTTGCCTGAGGATCAGGCGATGGGCGCACGCATGATGATGGGCCTCTTCGCCCGCCCCGGCGACGGAGAGGATACTCTGGTCTCGACGATCGAGGTCGACGGCGCCACCGGCGCGGTCTCGGCCAACGGCCAGCGGCTGCAGTAACCACATCCGCGAAATCGACAGGACGGGGCGGCCGACCAGGGCCGCCCCATTTTTTTTGTTCGATTCGACCAACCGTCCTGGCCGGAGACGCCTTGGGGTTTTGTCGTGGCCCCGGCCCGCGGCCGGCCGCGGTCGTTGGCGATGCCGCAATTGAGGCCCTTCGAAAGGCCAGGCCAAACGCGTTTCGAGATGCGTTCCAAACCGTCCTCGGAGGCGCTTGGCGCAAACCGCTTCCAAGAGGCTTGTCTCGCGACGCCCCTGCTCCGGTACGGAATGATGCAAACGCAGTTGCAGAAGACCTCGATTGTCCGGTCGGACGCCTCACCACCGAATCCGCAGAGGTTTCGACGCCACGTTCTACGGCGTTCGCCTGCCCCTATCCGTGTATTGCCGAAACCAGACGCTGCGGCGATCCCTTCAATCGGACCAACTCGCTCTCGACTTCCATGTTCAGCTTCACCGTGGTGACGTGCCAGCCGACGGATCCTAGCCGGGCCAAGACGTGGTCCGGCAATCGCGCCTTGACCGCCCCGGCCAACGCCGAAAACCGAACGCCCTCGGGTCCGGCTTCCGCCACCACCGCAAGGATTGCTTGTCGCACCGCCGCGTATTTCCACGTCGGAACATTGACCACCCCGTCGCGGCCCTCGGCCGGCGTGCGGCAAGCCACAACCTCAGGCATGGGCCGAGCCCTCGCGCAACGACCGCTCCCGAAGGTAATCCTGCAAATGCGCCTGAAGATGCGCGATCGCCCCGGAATGGCCGAGGAACTCTGACACACGCATCCATTCGAGCGCCTGGCCCTCGTCTCCCAACTGCGGCGTGCCCAATTCGTCCGGCGGCACTTCGGCCACGAACATCCAAATCGGCAAACCGTCGGCGCGGCGCGGATTGGGGTAGAGCCGCCGCCACACGACCCAGCGCAGCTCGATCCGCAACGCGGTCTCCTCCCAGGTCTCCCGCAGTGCACAATCTATCGGCAACTCGTCGCCCTCGCGCCCACCGCCGGGCAAATCCCATTCACCTCGATACGGCAGCCCGGGAATGTCGTCGCGCAACATCGTTAGCACCTGCCCGCCGGACAGGATCGCCAGTTTCGACCCAAGAAATTCCATGGTGCGGAGACTACTTCGCGACACGGTCCACACCAATCCCAAACCGCCGCCGGGTGCCTAAGCCGCGGCGCAATGCCGCCAGGACCAACCACCAGGGAACGCGATTGCGCAATACGCTGGGGCCTTGCTCGGCCGCGCGAAATCCGGACCCGCGCCGCAGCCGGCTTGCAGCCGGCGCCCAGCCGGACTACCTCCCCCACAAGCCTTAAACAGCAGTACGAGCCGCCCGCATGACCGACCGCCTGCAAGACCTCACCGCCCGGCTATTGAACGCCGCCGGACAGGCTGGCGCCGACGCCGCTGACGCCATCGCCGTGCACGGCACCTCGCTGTCGATTGACGTGCGCACCGGCGCTCTGGAACAGGCCGAACGATCCGAGGCCACCGATATCGGCCTGCGTGTCCTGCTCGGCCAGCGACAAGCCTGCGTTTCGGCCTCCGACACTTCGGACGCAACCGTCGCCACGATGGCCGAGCGTGCCGTCGCGATGGCGCGCGAGGCGCCCGAAGACCCGCATATCGGCCTCGCCACGCCGGATCAGCTGGCCGTTGCCTGGGACCTCGCGGCATTGGATCTTGCCGACCCTGCGCCCGAGCCCACACCGCAAGCGCTGGAAGACGCCGCCCGCAGCGCCGAGACTGCCGCCCGCGCGGTCCCCGGCGTCACCCAGGTCGACAGCAGCTCCGCCAGCTTCGGCCGCCGCGCCATCCACTTGGCCGCCACGAACGGGTTTGCCGGCGGGTATGCCCGCACCAGTCACGCCCGGTTTTGCGTTGCCATCACCGGCGAGGGATTGGCGATGGAGCGCGACTATTTCGGCGACATGCGGCTGCATGGTACCGACCTGCCCTCGGCCGAAGAGATCGGGCGCACCGCGGGCGAACGCGCCGCCGCCCGTGCCGGAGCCCGCAAACCGCCGACCGGCGCCTTCCCGGTGATCTATGACGAACGCATCGCGTCGGGTCTGATCGGCCACCTCCTCGGCGCCGTCGATGGTGCCGCCGTCGCACGCGGCGCCTCTTGGCTTCTGGATGCGCTCGGCGACCAGGTGCTGCCCGCCGCGCTCAGCCTGACCGAGGATCCCCTGCGCCCGCGCGGCTCGGGCTCCAAACCCTTCGACGCCGAAGGCCTGCCGACCGCACCTCGCGACATTGTCCGCGACGGCGTGCTGCAGGGCTGGACGCTCGACCTTGCAACCGGGCGCAAACTGGGCCTGCAAAGCACCGCCAACGCCGCCCGCGGCCCCACCGCGCCGCCTGCGCCCAGCCTCACCAATGTCGAACTCACCCTAGGTGACCGATCACGCGAGGATCTGATGGCCGAGATCGGCACCGGCCTGCTAGTCACCTCGCTGATCGGCGCCTCAATCAATCCAACCACCGGCGACTATTCCCGCGGCGCCTCGGGCTTCTGGATCGAAAACGGCACCATCGTCTACCCGGTCAACGAATGCACCATCGCCGGCAACCTGCGCGACATGCTCAAAACCGTCATCCCGGCCAACGACGCCAAGCGCCACCGTTCCTCCATCGTCCCGTCGCTCTTGGTCGAAGGCCTCACCCTTGCCGGCGACTGACCTGCCCTTGTTGATCGACGCTGCCCGCAAGGGCGCCGAAATCGCATTGAAATACTGGCGCACCGACCAGAGGATCGACCACAAGGACGGCGGTTCGCCGGTCAGCGAAGGCGATTACGCCACCGATGCGTATCTCCGCGAGACCTTGACGGCCGCCCGCCCCGGTTACGGCTGGCTCAGCGAGGAGACGCCGGACGACCGAAGTCGCCTGACCCGCGACACCGTCTTCATCGTCGATCCGATCGACGGCACCCGAGCCTATGTCGATCACCAACCCACCTGGGCTCTGTCGCTCGCCGTCGTGCACCAAGGCCAACCCACCGCTGGCGTCGTTTACTTGCCCGCGCGTGACAAACTCTATTCCGCCGCCAAGGATCAGGGCGCGCGTCTCAACGGCACCCCAATCCGCACCGGCACCCGCGTCGATCCGGACGGTGCCACCATCCTCGCCCCCAAGCCCAGCCTCGACCCGCGTTGGTGGGCCCGGTCAGTCCCGAAAGTGCAACGCCACTGGCGCCCCTCGCTGGCCTACCGCTTCTGCCTCGTGGCCGAGGGCCGCTTCGACATCATGCTGACCCTGAAAGACGCTTGGGAGTGGGACGTCGCTGCCGGCGCGGTGATCGCCGAAGAGGCCGGCGCTACCGTCACCGATCGCGACGGCGCGCGCCTGGAACTCAACCGCGAGACGCCCAAATCGGCCGGGATCCTGGTGGCCCCGCCGGGCCTGCACAAAAAACTTGCGTCCCGCCTGCCCTAGATCCCGTCGCCCACCCGGACTCAGTCAACCACCTCAAACCAAAGCTCTTTTTCACGCCGCAATCGACTGCTCCGTCCGCCGGTCTGCACAAGAGTTCGCCATATTCGGCACCGGAGAGATACATATTTACGCGAACTTGAGATCGTGATACAATGATAGCGTGTAGATCAAATACAATGAAGGTATCGAAGTTTCCCGATTTTTTGGTTTTATTCGTAGTGTCGGGCCGATTGTGCCCTGTACCCCATCAAGGCTCATTATCGACCCAATCGCTCCAAATGCATAACATACCGGCGGAAATATCCGATGCCGGTCGTTTTGCTGCGGTGCTTGGCCAGGAACTGGAAACCTTCGACGCTCGATGTGTAGGCTGATCTCCATTACCGAAAGCACAATAAAAAGGGAACCATTTCCATGAAACACGCAAAGAACCGTGCCGCACTGTTCGTATCGACTGCGGTGGCTGTCGGGCTTCTGGGGGCGAGCTACGCCGCCGCGCAGCCGAAGCCAAACGTCTTCGATGGCGGGAATCGCTGGGAAATCACCTATTTCAACGACCCGGCCTCTGATCATACCCAGTGGGCGACGCAGATCATCTGCTTCATGCCCTACGCGCCGCTTGGCACCGGTATCACCGGGGCCTGGTATTCGCTGTCGTTCCCGGACTGGAACGGGCGCTACTACCAGGAGGGCGATGAGGTGAAGATGACCGGCGACTATGCCCGCGATGTCGGCCACGACCACATGACGCTTTACCATACGACTTTCGACAATCCCGACGAGCGCCGCGGCGGCATGGCGTTCAAGGACTGGACCGAGTGGCGCGAAGACGGCAGCTTTGGCCGGATCATCGGATGGGGCAATGCGCGCCTGGTGCGCGTTGGCCGCTGCCCATTCGAGGAGGTCGAGGGTCGGGAGGCCATGGAAGTCATGGAGGCCCTGTCACTCAAGGTCGCACCGCGGCTGCGGCTCGACGGCAAAGAAGCGGAATCTCCGGGCGAAGAGGGCCAGGAGAGCCTTGAGCAATACCAGGAACGTACCGGGCTGCGCTTCGAGCAGTGATGCATCCGGGAACTCGGCCACGCGCCGCCTGACCCAAGGCGCCGGCCCGTTAGCCCGGGCCGGCGCTCCCCTGCCCGCGCCGCGGCACCGACGATCGCGGACGGCGGGGCGCCCAAATTGAACGGCGTCCGCGAGGATTGAGTGCTCCAAGCACCGGGAACAGTTGTTCCGCAGCCTCCATTTTGATGGGATTTGTGGATTTGCATGCGCCATCCGCTTCGGTGTGAAGGTCGCCTGCACACGGGTGATCCGCGCGCGGTATACCTTGCCCGTCGCCCAAGTGAATCCAAGCACCGGCTCGTCGAGGCAGTGCGTGGACTTCAGCTCTTTCTCCTCGACATCGACATCCTGCAGCAAAGTGTCCCGGGTCTTCGATATCGTTCGTCCGGAGATCCGGGCGGTTTGACTCAAGACTCCGCGGTGGGAGACGGAATACCAATGGTTGTCCGACACCCCTTTTCGAAGCGCCCGGCCATCTGTACTTTGCCGACAAACCACCAGGAGCGCCGATGCCTCAGTGCCTCAATCCGGCCGCCCACAAAGAGCCGACCGGCACCGCGAAGCCCCGTGCATGGCGGCGCACGCCATTGATATCGTTTGGGAATATTCGAGCGATCAAAGCGCGAGCGCCGTCGGCCGAGAGGCCGGGCGTCATTGGTTGGGCGACGCAGTCGCCGAAGCGAGCCCGAGGACGGGTCCAGTAATCAGCTGAAGTACATGGGAAATTCCCTCTCCCTCGCACTCTACCTTGCCACCCGCGTCCGCGGCGATCGGGCCCTGCGCCGTTCTTTGGCGGAGAACGACGAAGACGCGAAAACCCAACGAAAGGAAAGGCTTGGTTATGCATCCGCGCCGCGTCCCGACGGCCCACTGATTTGGATCCATTCCGGCCAAGACCGACACGCCCTCGCCGCTCGCGAACTCGCCCAACGCCTGCGCACCGAACGTCCCGACTTGCAGTTTCTGCTCACCACGATCGCGAATAAGCGAAAGGACTCAGAGGCTTATATGTCGGTGCAATTCGCACCGGACGAAAACCGTGCCGCGATCCGGCGGTTTCTCGATCACTGGCGCCCCGATCTCGCGCTTTGGACGGAACCCGACCTGCGCCCCGCCTTGATCTCTGCAGCCGCCGACCACGCCATTCCGCTGTTTCTCATCGACGCCCACACTGCTCGTCCCGACCCCAACACCTGGCGCTGGTTCCGGGCCATGTCGAGCACTTTGCTGGAGCGATTTCAGACGGTTATGACAGGCGATGCCGACAGCGCGGCGCATTTGCAACGGCTCGGTGCCGACCCCAAAAGGCTGGAGGTCACCGGCTTTCTCGAAGAGGGCACCGCCGCGTTGCCGTGCAATGCCGCCGACCGCGACGCACTGGGCGGCGAAATCGCCGGCCGCCCTGTTTGGTTGGCGTCCGGCATCGCCGCCGACGAGATGGACGCCGTACTCACCGCCCATCGGCAGACCCTGCGCCGCTCGCATCGGCTATTGCTGATCATAGCGCCCCGCGACCCGGATCTCGGCCCGGCGCTCTTGAATATCGCGAAGGACCAGGGGTTTACCGCCTCGCTGCGCTCTGAAGCCGATGACGTTGGTTCTGACATCCAGGTCTATATCGCGAACACGACAGGCGAGATGGGGCTTTGGTATCGCCTCGCTCCGATTACTTTCCTCGGTCATTCGCTGGAAGCGTCCGGCGGGATCAACCCGTTTGAAGCCGCCGCGCTTGGGTCAGCGATCATCCACGGTCCCAACGTACGCTACTTTCGCCGCGGCTTCGGTCGCCTGGCGGCCGCAGGCGCCACACGATTGGTAAGGAATGCCAAGGAGTTGGGCGACGCCGTCGAGATGCTGTTGTCGCCCGACATTGCCGCCAAGATGGCGCACGAGGCTTGGCGGGTGTGCTCGACCGGGGCCGAGGTCACCGACCGTGCTATGGATCTGATCCTGACCACCCTTGACGAGCGCGCGGGTCCCTAATGCGACCGCCCGGGTTTTGGTTCACCGCGCCTGACCGGCCGGCGCCAGCAACGCGGATCCTAGCCCCGCTCGGCGCGCTCTATGCCCACGCGACCGCACGCCGTGTCGCGCGTCGCGGCTACCGGGCACAGGTCCCCGTGATCTGTGTGGGTAACATCAATGTCGGCGGCACCGGAAAGACCCCGGCGGTCATCGCCCTGATCGAACGCCTCCGTGCGCGTGGCGCCGCGGCGCATGTGGTCAGCCGCGGTTATGGCGGGCGCGAACCCGGGCCCCTGTTGGTCGATCCTCAGAATCACACCGCCGGTCAGGTCGGCGACGAGCCCTTGCTGCTGGCGGCCTTTGCGCCGACTTGGGTGTCAAAGGACCGCGCTGCCGGGGTCCGTGCTGCCGAGGCCGCCGGGGCAGAGGCCATCGTGTTGGATGACGGGTTTCAGAACCCGTCGGTCCAGAAAGACTATTCGCTGATCGTCGTCGACGCCGGGCAGGGCTTCGGCAACGGGCGAGTCCTGCCCGCGGGGCCGTTGCGCGAACCTGTTGCTGCAGGCCTCGCTCGCGCCGACGCGCTTTTGTCCATCGGACCGGAGGCGAAACAAGCCAAGTTCGCCGAGCACTGGAGTGATGTCATATCAGTTCCGCACCTCACTGGCACTCTCGATCCGTTGCCCACCGGGATGGACTGGCGCGACCTTCCTGTGCTCGCGTTCGCTGGAATCGGTCATCCCGAAAAAGTCTTCGCCACGCTCCGGGGCCTTGGCGCCGACCTTCGCGGGACCCATGCGCTCGACGACCATCAGCAGCTGTCCCAGACCCTGCTGAACCGCCTGGAAACCGAAGCCGACCGTATGGGCGCTCAGCTCGTGACCACCGAAAAGGACGCGGTCCGTCTTCCGTCAGCCTACCGGCAGAAGGTGCTGACCATACCGGTTCGGTTGAACATCGCCGATTGCGGCGTGATCGACGCCGCAATCGATCGGCTTATTCCCGCGGCGTCAGCGTCGCCCTGATCTCGTCCCCGTGTTCGTCAAGTTTCGGCGACGGCCGGGACAACGGAACGGTGTGCCTGGAAAACCTAAAGGGCGGGCGGACCGTCGGCACGCCATCCAGGTCGGCCCGAAGCCCCCGGTGAATGACCTGCGGGTCGGCGAACACCTCGCCCAGATCGTTGATCGGACCCGCCGGGACGCCGTGCGCTTCGCAGGCGGCCAGCAGCTCGGCCTTCGAGTACCGCGCCGTTGCGCGGGTCAGCGCCTCTGCGAGCGCATCACGATGCGCGATTCGGTCGGGATTGCTGCGGAACTCCGGCGCATCCTTCAACTCCGGCAGCCCGAGCAGATCGCAAAGCCGTCTGAATTGGGCGTCGTTGCCGGTGGCGATGATGATCCAGCCGTCGGCGCAGTCGAACACCTGGTAGGGCACAAGGTTCGGGTGGGCGTTGCCCAGGCGCTGCGGCGGAGTGCCCGTGGCCAGGTAGTTCATCGCTTGGTTCGCGGTAATCGCCGTCGCGGTATCGAGCAGCGCCATATCGATATGTTGGCCCTTGCCGGTGCGCGTACGGTCATGCACGGCCGCCAGAATGGCCGCCACGGCATAAAGCCCGGTGAAGATGTCGGTGACGGCAACACCGACCTTTTGCGGCTGGCCGTCGGGGTCGCCGGTGATCGACATCAGCCCCGACATGCCCTGGATGATGTAGTCGTAGCCAGCCCGGTGCGCGTAGGGCCCGTCCTGGCCGAAGCCGGTGATCGAGCAGTAGATCAGCGCTGGATTCAACGCCGAGAGGCTTTCGTAGTCGAGGCGGTATTTCGCAAGGCCGCCGACCTTGAAATTCTCGATCAGAACATCCGCGTCCGAGGCGAGCCGGCGCACGGTCTGCTGCCCCTCTTCGGTCCGAAAATCCACCGCGATCGACCGCTTGCCGCGGTTGCAGCCGTGGAAATAGGCCGCCGTGCGGTCACCGTCGCGGTCGATGAACGGAGGGCCCCATCGGCGGGTGTCGTCGCCGTCCGGGCTTTCGACCTTGATGACCTCTGCGCCCAGGTCCGAAAGCGTTTGGCCGGCCCAGGGGCCGGCCAGGATACGCGCCAGTTCGATGACTTTCAGGCCGGAAAGCGGCGCCGGCATCTCGGTGGTTTGCGGTGTCATTCATGCATGCTGTATCGGAATTCGCGTTCGAAACCAGCTTTTTGCTGATTGAGGGGCCGCGAATTCCGATTCAGGCCGGACCCAAGTCGCCTTAGCTGTCCAGTTCGGCGTCCAAGAGTGCCGCGAACTCGTCGAAGCTCTTGTTGCCGGTCACCAGCTCTCCGTCGATGATGAAGGACGGGGTCGACCGAATGCCGTCGCGCCCGGCGTTTTCTTCGTAATAGGCAACCAAGCCCTGCGCCTTTTCGGCGTCCTGCAGGCACGCGTCCACATCCTCGCCCGCAATCCCTGCGGTACGTCCGATCCGCGCCAATGCGCCGGCAATGGTTGCCGGATCGCCGCTGGCGGTCCAATCGGCCTGTTGGTCATAGATCATGTCGACGATGCCGAAGAACTTCTCTTGCCCGCCACACCGCGCCACCATGCTGGCCCAAAGCCCGAAACGGTCGAAATAGACCTCGCGGTAGATGAACCGCACTTTGCCGGTGTCGATGTAGTTCGCCTTGAACTCCTTGAAGGTGTCGCGGTGGAAGTGTTTGCAATGCGGACAGGTGAAGCTGGCATATTCTACCACCGTCAATGGCGCGTTTTCGTCGCCGAGCGCCATCTCGACGACCATCGAGCTGTCGACCTCGCCGTCGGTCGATTGCGCCTGCGCCGCGCCGAGCGTCGGATACGGGCTGCTCGTCTGGCTCGACTGCCAGACATAGGCGCCACCGGCCAGGATCAGTACGGCGGCGGCGATAGCGATGATACGGTTCATGGTCTCTGCCTCAGTTGGATTTCGGTTTCGATAGAACGTTTTCGCCCAGCGCTTCAAGGGCTTGGCGCAGCCCGTCGTCACGGACCGGGGCGACGGCGTCGCGGGCGGCCCGCTTCGTCGCGGGGTCGGGCATCGCTGCGGGTTGCGGTGCCGGCTCGAATGTCGCCTGCCCCTCGGCGAAGCCGGTGGGAGCAGTTTGAGTGAGCTGCACGCGCTCGATTGCGGCATATCCGTAGCAGGCGTTCACCCGCTCCCGGATCTTCTCCTTTTGCATTTCCAGCATCGGCGCCTGGGCGCCGGTGGTCAGGATGGTCAGTGTCGCGCCAAAGCCTTTTCTGCCGTAACCAACCTTCACCGGCCGCGCCACACGCGCGGTGTCCTCGCCAACGATCTCGGCCCAATGCGTCAACAGCCGCGCCACTGCGAACCCTCGGCTTTCTCCAGCCTTACGGATCCGCGATTGCAGAAGGCCCGAGGCCCGCTCAAACCCGCGCATCCGCCGTGGGCTTTTGGTATATTGACCGGTCATCGCTGGCATGTCCTTTGTCGCGCACTATTCTAGACGGCGCGAGGCGGCACGCCAGCAGAAAGCCGGGCAGGGGGACATAAAGATTGCGTTATGAGGGGCTGAGCGCTGATCTGCTGGACTGGTACGACGCCCATGCGCGCGTGATGCCCTGGCGCGTCGGACCGGCCGCGCGCAAGGCCGGCGAGAGGCCCGATCCCTATCGCGTGTGGCTGTCCGAGGTGATGCTGCAGCAGACCACGGTCGCCGCGGTGCGCGACTATTTCCACCGCTTCGCCGCCCGCTGGCCGACCGTCGCGGCGCTCGCCGCCGCCGAGGACGGCGACGTGATGGGCGAATGGGCGGGCCTGGGCTATTACGCCCGCGCCCGCAACCTGCTGAAATGCGCCCGCGTGGTGGCCCTCGACCATGGCGGCCGGTTCCCCAACACACGCGACGCATTGCTGCGACTGCCCGGGATCGGGCCCTATACCGCTTCGGCCATCGCCGCGATCGCCTTCGACGAACCCGCCACCGTGGTCGACGGCAATGTCGAGCGGGTCATTGCCCGGCTGTTCGATATCGAAACCCCGCTGCCCGCCGCCAAGCCGGACCTCACTGCGCTCGCCGAGCGCCTGACGCCGCAAATCCGCCCCGGCGATTATGCCCAGGCAGTGATGGACCTCGGCGCCACGGTCTGCACACCGACATCGCCGGCCTGCGGCATCTGCCCCTGGATCGCCGCCTGCAAGGCCCGCGCCGCCGGCACCCAGACCGACCTGCCCCGCAAGACGCCGAAGAAGCCGAAGCCCACGCGCCTCGGCATCGCCTATCTCGCCCGCCGGCAAGACGGCGCCTGGCTTTTGGAGCGCCGCCCCGACACCGGGCTGCTGGGCGGTATGCTGGGCTGGCCGGGGTCCGACTGGTCCGACGCGCCCGCCGAGGCCCCTCCGATCGCCGCCGATTGGCGCGACCCCGGCGTCGAGGTCCGCCATACCTTCACCCATTTCCACCTGCGCCTGGCCTTGCGCGTGGCCGAGATCCCGAACGGCGCCCGACCGGCCCGCGGCGCTTTCCTGCCCCGGCAGGACTTCCGACCCTCGGACCTGCCCACGGTCATGCGCAAGGCATTCGACCTTGCCCTTGGCGCCTTTCCGTTGGAATGATCCGCGCGAGATCGCCGGAGGATCCAAGTCCTTGCACGTCGCCGCCGACCAGATCGCCAAGCTGTCCCGCGCCCTGCCCTATTGGGTGCCGCTGGCGCTGATCCCGCTGACCGTCGTCGGCGCGGTCCACGGCGGCTGGACGGTGTTTCTGCTCCCGGTCGGGGCCTGGGCGCTCTTCATCCTGCTCGACGCCATCACCGGCGGGACCGAGGCCAATGCCGACCCCTCCACGCCCGACGAAAGCCTGATCTGGTACCGCCTGATCACCCTGATCTGGTTCCCGGTGCAGTTCACGCTGGTGATGTGGCTGGTCTGGTACGTGCCCGGGGCCGCGCATCTGGCGCTGTGGGAAAAGCTCGTGCTCTTCGTCGGCATGGGCATCATCGGCGGCACGATCGGCATCAACTATGCCCACGAGTTGATGCACCAGAGGACCGCGCTGGAACGCTGGCTCAGCGACCTGATCTTGGCCACGGTGATGTACAGCCATTTCCGGTCCGAGCACCTGCATGTGCACCACCCCCATGTCGGCACGCCCCGGGACCCCACGACCTCGCGCTTCGACGAAAGCTTCTGGTGGTTCTTTCCCCGCGTCGTGCGGGCCTATTGGCGGTCGTCCATCGCCGCCGAGGCGGCGCGTCTGGCGCGCCGGGGCCGGACCGCCTGGCACATCTCGAACCCGTTCTGGCGCTACGGCGTGCTGCAAGGCGCCTGCGTGGCGCTGGCGCTGAGCCTCGGCGGCTGGCCCGGCCTCGGCCTGTTTCTGCTGCAGTCCTTCGTCGCGATCTGGCAGCTCGAATTGGTCAATTACGTCGAGCATTACGGCCTGACCCGCAAGCACCTGGGCGGCGGCAAATACGAAAGCTTCCTGCCGCGGCACAGCTGGAATTCCACCCGCCAGGCCTCGAACTGGCTGCTGATCAACCTGCAGCGGCACTCGGACCACCACTTCAAACCCGACCGCCGGTTTCCGCTTCTGCAGGTCCACCCGCTTCAGGACGCCCCGCAACTGCCCTACGGCTACCCGGTGATGACCTTGGCAGCGATGGTCCCGCCGGTCTGGCGGCGCATCATGAACCCGCGCGTCGAGGCCTGGCGGCAGCGCTACTACCCCGAGATCACCGACTGGCGTCCCTACAATCAGGGCCGGAACCCAACCCTCGCCTGGGCGCCCGCAGCCCCCGCGACACTCGGTCGGAATTGATCCAATGGGGCCCTGCGCGCTATATATCGTGCGGGGGTAGAACGACGGAGCAGGCAGATGATCCCCGCATCCCAAGTCGCGCGCGTGCAGAACGCCATACCGTTCTGGCTGTCGCTGAGCCTCGTGCCTCTGGCGTATATCGGCGCCACCCAGGGCGGCTGGGCCCTGGCGCTGCTGCCGGTTACCGCCTGGGGCCTCTTCATCCTGCTGGATGCGATCACCGGCGAGAACACCGAGAACGCCGATCTGGAAACCACCGAGAGCCAGCTTTTCTGGTACCGGCTGATCACGCTGATCTGGTTCCCGATCCAGTTCGCCGTGATCTTCGGCACGATCTGGTACGCCGCCCAGGCCGAGCATCTGAACCTGCTGGAAAAGATCGTGCTGTTCTTCGGCGTCGGCGTGATCTCGGGCACCGTGGGCATCAATTACAGCCACGAGCTGATGCACCAGAAGAACAAGCTCGAACGCTGGCTCGCGGATCTGCTTCTGGCCACGGTGATGTACGGCCACTTCCGATCAGAACACTTGCTGGTCCACCACCGCTATGTCGCCACGCCGCGGGATGCCGTGACCGCGCGCTACAACGAGGGCTTCCACCGCTTCTTTCCCCGCGTGCTGTGGGAATGCTACGCCTCGGCGTTCGAAGCCGAGCGCGCCATGCTCGCCCGCAAGGGGCTGCCCTGGTGGCACCTGTCGAACCCGTTCTGGCGCTACTGGGTGTTGCAGGCCGGCTGCCTCGCCCTGGCGCTGTGGCTCGGCGGCTGGGCCGGCGTGGCGCTGTTCCTCTACCAGGGCTTCATCGCGGTGTGGCAGTTGGAGCTGGTCAATTACATCGAGCATTACGGCCTGACCCGCCGGCACCTCGGCGAAGGCAAATACGAGCACGTCCTGCCGCGGCATTCCTGGAACTCCGCGCGCGCTGCGTCGAACTGGATCCTGATCAACCTCCAGCGCCACTCGGACCACCACTATAAACCCGACCGCCGGTTTCCACTGCTGCAGAACCACGACCAAACCGAGGCGCCGCAACTGCCCTACGGCTACCCGGTGATGACACTCGCGGCGATGATCCCACCGCTCTGGCGGCGCGTAATGAACCCCCGCGTCCGCGCCTGGCGGCGGCAGTACTATCCCGACATCGACGACTGGCAGCCCTATGCCAAGGGGCTGAACCCGCAGCCCCGCTGAACCGATCCGACGGGGCCCGGGGCTTGGATCAAGGCCAACAACCCGCCAGCGCCGCCTTGGGGATCGGGTCGGCCGGCAGCGCGCGAGAATGCGAAAGCCCCGCCGGCCGGCCGGCGGGGCTCTCCAATGTTACCGGGGTGCGGCCCGCAGGAAATCTTCGATTTCCCGCTACACCGCACTGCGCGAAGACTCACCAGTCTTCGCGCTGAACGATCCTGGTCTTCACCGGCAGCTTCATTGCCGCCAGCCGCAGAGCTTCGCGGGCGATGCCGTCCGAGACGCCGTCGATTTCGAACATGATCCGGCCGGGCTTGACCTTGCAGGCCCAGAAATCGACCGAGCCCTTGCCCTTGCCCATCCGGACCTCGGTCGGCTTCGAGGTCACCGGCGTGTCCGGGAAGATCCGGATCCAGACCCGGCCCTGACGCTTCATATGACGGGTCATCGCGCGGCGGGCGGCCTCGATCTGACGCGCGGTGACGCGTTCCGGCTCTGTCGACTTCAGCCCGTAGGAACCGAAGTTGAGCGTCGAGCCGCCCTTGGCCTCGCCGCGAATGCGGCCCTTGTGCAGCTTGCGGAATTTTGTGCGCTTTGGTTGCAGCATCTCGTTCTACTCCTTAGCGGCGGCCGGCGCCGGGCCCGCGTGGGGCAGGGCCTTCCTGCAGCTCTTGCTGGCGGCGGTCACGGGCCGACGGGTCGTGCTCCATGATCTCGCCTTTGAAGATCCAGACCTTGATGCCGATGATGCCGTAGGGCGTCTTGGCCTCGACGGTAGCATAGTCGATATCGGCGCGCAGGGTGTGCAGCGGCACGCGACCCTCGCGGTACCATTCGGTCCGCGCGATCTCGGCGCCGCCGAGGCGGCCCGCGACATTGACGCGGATGCCCAGGGCCCCCATGCGCATCGAGTTCTGCACCGCCCGCTTCATCGCGCGGCGGAAGCTGACCCGGCGCTCAAGCTGCTGGGCGATCGACTCGGCCACCAATTGCGCGTCCAGTTCCGGCTTGCGGACCTCGACGATGTTAAGGTGCAGCTCGCTGTCGGTCATGTTCGCCAGCTTCTTGCGCAGCCCCTCGATATCGGCGCCCTTCTTGCCGATGATCACGCCCGGACGCGCGGTGTGGATCGTCACCCGGCACTTCTTGTGCGGCCGTTCGATAATCACCTTCGACACACCGGCCTGCTTGCACTCTTCTTCAATGAATCCCCGGATCTTGAGGTCCTCCAAGAGGAGATCACCGTAGTCCTTGGTGTCGGCGTACCAGCGGCTGTCCCAGGTGCGGTTCACCTGCAGACGCATGCCGATCGGATTGACTTTCTGACCCATTAGGCTTGCTCCTCAACTTCGCGGACCTTGATGGTGAGTTCGGAAAACGGCTTCTTGATCCGTCCGAACCGGCCCCGCGCCCGCGGGCGGCCGCGCGTCATGGTCAGGTTTTTGCCCACATAGGCCTCGGCGACGACCAGTTCGTCGACGTCGAGGTTGTGGTTGTTCTCGGCATTCGCAATCGCCGACTGCAGGCATTTTTTTACGTCGCCGGCGATACGCTTTTTCGAGAAGGTGAGGTCGCTCAGCGCCTTTTCTACCTTCTTGCCGCGGATCATCGCTGCGACGAGATTCAGTTTCTGAGGCGACGTGCGCAGCATGCGCAGTTTCGCCATCGCCTCGTTCTCCGCCACGCGGCGGGGATTTTTATCCTTGCCCATGGCTTACTTCCTCTTGGCTTTCTTGTCGGCGGCGTGGCCGTAATAGGTGCGCGTCGGGCTGTACTCGCCGAACTTCTGGCCGATCATGTCCTCGCTCACCAGCACGGGGATGTGCTTGCGCCCGTTATAGACGCCGAAGGTGAGGCCGACGAATTGCGGCAGGATGGTCGAACGGCGTGACCAGATCTTGATGACTTCCTTGCGGCCCGATTCACGGGACTTTTCCGCCTTCTTAAGCACATAGCTGTCGACGAAAGGGCCTTTCCAAACTGAGCGGCTCATGTCTTAGCGGCCCTTCTTCTTGGCGTGGCGCGAGCGGATGATCAGCTTGCTGGACGCCTTGTTCTTGTTGCGGGTGCGCTTGCCCTTCGTCGGCACGCCCCATGGGGTGACGGGGTGACGGCCACCGCTCGTGCGGCCTTCGCCGCCGCCATGGGGGTGGTCGACCGGGTTCATCACCACGCCGCGCACGGAGGGGCGCTTGCCCAGGTGACGGTTGCGGCCCGCCTTGCCGAGGTTCTGGTTCGAGTTGTCGGGATTCGACACCGCGCCAACCGTGGCCATGCATTCCTGGCGCACCATGCGGAGTTCCCCGGAGCTCAGGCGGATCTGCGCATAGCCGCCGTCGCGGCCGACGAATTGGGCGTAGGTGCCCGCCGCGCGCGCGATCTGGCCGCCCTTGCCGGGCTTGAGTTCCACATTGTGGACGATGGTGCCGATCGGCATGCCGGAGAACGGCATCGCGTTGCCGGGTTTGACGTCGGTCTTGGCGCCCGAGATCACTTTGTCGCCGACGCCGATGCGCTGCGGGGCCAGGATATAGGCCCGCTCGCCATCGCTGTACTGGATCAGCGCGATGAAGGCGGTGCGGTTGGGGTCGTATTCGATCCGGACGACGGTGCCTTCGACATCCGTCTTGGTGCGTTTGAAGTCGACGATCCGATAGAGGCGTTTCGCCCCGCCGCCGCGGCGGCGCATCGTGATCCGTCCGGTGTTGTTCCGTCCGCCGTGTTTGGTCAAGCCTTCCGTGAGGGACTTGACCGGGCGGCCTTTCCAAAGCTCCGAACGGTCGATCAGCACCAGCCCGCGCTGGCCCGGCGTCGTCGGTTTATACGACTTGAGTGCCATGCTTGCTCTCTTCCGTTTGCTTCGCG
>JASJCA010000211.1 GCA_030066215.1 Rhodobacter sp.
GGATCGACACGAACAGCACGCGCCGGTCGGCGCCGTCGATTTGCACCAGCGAAGGATTCGGAAACAGGCTGCGAATGGTCTCGCAGCTGATATCGAAGAAGCCGTCCGGCAGGCCATGCAGCCGGTCGAACGAATCCATCATGCGCCGGGATCCCGCCACAGGTGGACCGGCTCGTTGCGGCCGGCCTGCGCGAGGTAGTCGCGCACCAGGCGCGACGCGTCACCGAAGCGATGCCAGTGATTGCGAATCCAGTGCGCACCGGTGGCTTCGCGCTCGACCCGCTCGGTGATGATATCCAGCCAGGGGTCCGTACCGCCGATGCCGGCCGCGGCGAAAGTATCGCGTGCCAGCGGAATGGCGCGTTCCAGCAGCGCCTGCTTCAACGGCAGTTCGCTGCCGTCGATCCAGTGGACTTCGGCGCCGAGGCCGCGACGCGCGGCGCGGTAGAAGTCGGTTTCGAGCGTGGGATAGGGGACTCGCTTGAGGTCGTCGCCGTATTGTTTCAAACCCTCGGTCAGGCCGACGTAGAACACGATGTTGGCCAGCGTATCGGCCAGCGTCGGTCCCGACGGCGCCACGCGCAGCTCGAGGCGCAGGTGGTAGTCACCGGCGCCGTTGCGCGCGACGATCGGCCGGACCCAGCGCCAGATCGTGCCGTTGTGCAGCTGCAGGTGGTGCAGGTCCTCGATCGGTCGATCCTCGAGTACCTCGGGCAGGATCGGGCTGTAATAAAAGTTGTCCTCGAACAGGTCGAGCATGGAATCGATGTAGCGTTTGCCGAGATGTACACGCGGAATGATGTGATCGGCGATTTCCTGCGGGTTACGCGTGTCCACTGCCTGCTTGAAAATACCGATGCGCGATTCCTGCCAGCAGCATTTGCCCAGTACCAGTGGCGAGTTGGCGGTCGCCGCCAGCACCAGCATGCTCGACCACAGGCCGGCGTTGTAGGCCGGCACGATCTCGTCGTAAGGCAGCTGCAGGTGGATTTGCAGCGAGGTTGCGAGCGCCTCGAGCATGACGTCGTTCTTCTCGATATCGAGGATGTCTTCACCTTCGAGATGCAGCTGGATCGGCTGCCCGCGCATCGACAGCAGCTGGTTGTTGAGCTGGTCGTAGCGATGCAGCTCGGTCATGAAGCCCTCGGGCTCGAGATGTTCGGGGCCGACGCTCGGGAACACGCCGAACATGGCGACGCGGGCGCCGCAGCGATCGGCGGCCTTCTCGGCCTGGTCGAACAGGTCGTACAGGTCGGTTGCGACGCGGGCGAAGACGTCGCCCTCGAAGGGGAATGGATTGCCGTTGATCTCGAGATTGAACTTGGCCAGTTCCGAGGTGAACAGCGGGTTGCCGGTGGCGGCAATGACTTCGGTGTTGTTGCAGGAGGGTAGTCCGGCATCGTCGGCCAGGCAAAGCTCGAGTTCGTAGCCCAGCATTCGGCTGTCGTTGTCGAACGCATTTTGCGCGAAAAGTCCGCGCAGGTACTCGGTCTCGTCTTCCAGACGCTGTTGAAAACGGTCGTAGTCGGCCTGCTCGAAATGAGTCTGCTGGATTTCCTCTCCCATTTCCGCAGTATAAGCCGCCCGCCGGCATCTGCCTACCTCCCCCGGAGCGGTAGTCTTGCCCTGCCACCGTGGTTATACTTGGCGCGCTTTCGCGAGAGTCCCATGTCCGTCATTCTGCAAGTCGCCAACCTGGTCAAACGATTCGGCTCGCTGACCGCCGTCGACGGCGTGAGTTTCGATATCCACGAGGGCAGCTGCTTCGGCTTGCTCGGCCCGAACGGCGCCGGCAAGACCACCACGATCGAAATGATGGAAGGTATCAAGCTGCCCGACGAGGGCAGTATTCTCTACCGCGGGCAGCCGCTGGATCGCGATTTTCGCAACCAGGCCGGCATCATGTTCCAGTCCACGGCACTGCAGGATTTCGTCACCGTGCGCGAAATCCTGCTGCAGTTCAGCCGCTTTTATCCCGACAGCTATCCCATCGACGAACTTGCCGATCGCTTTGCGCTGCACGAATTCCTCGGCCAGGATACGCGCCGCCTCTCGGGTGGCCAGAAGCAGCGCCTGCTGCTCGCGATTGCGCTGATCAACCGGCCGAAAATCCTGTTTCTCGACGAACCGACCACCGGGCTCGATCCGCAGTCGCGGCGTAACCTGTGGCACGAGGTGCAGCGCGTCAAGGAGCAGGGCGCGACCATTTTGCTGACCACGCACTATATGGAAGAAGCCTACGAACTCTGCGACGAGATCGCGATCATGGACCACGGTCGCGTGATTGCGCACGACAAGCCCGATGCGCTGCTGGCGGCCCATTTCAACGACGTCGTGGTGCAGCTGCGCCAGAGCGATATCCCGCCCGAAATCGGCGAAGCCGAATTCGAGGCGACCTACCGCAACAACGCCGCGCACATCGTGACCGGCGACGTCAATGCGACCATCGAGCAACTGTTGCGGCACGATATTCCGCTGGATCATTTGCGGATTCGCGCGCGTAACCTCGAGGACCTGTTTCTCGAACTCACCGGCCGGGAACTGCGCGCCTGATGTGGAACCGGATCTACGCGCTGTTCGTCGCCCGCAACCTCGAGTTCTTTCGCGACCGCTCTTCGCTGGGCTGGAACCTGCTGTTTCCGATCCTGGTGATATTCGTGTTCGCCTATGCGTTCAACGAGGACAACCCGGAAAAGTACAAGGTCGGCGTGGTCGGTGAACTGCCGACGGAGGGACCGGCCGCCGGTTTCGGCGCGACGCGGTTCGTCAACTTCATCGATTTCGAAGACGTCGAGGTCGGCCGGGTCAAGGTCGAAAGACACCAGGTCGACCTGCTGTTCGAGCCGGGTACACGTCGTTACTGGATCAACCGCAGCTCACCCAACGGGTATATCGTCGAAAAGCTGCTGATCGCGGCCTACAGCGGCGCGGATGAATCGCCGGCGCAAAACCTGGTCGAGGGCGACGAGATTCGTTACATCGACTGGGTGATTCCGGGCGTGATCTCGATGAACATCATGTGGGGCGCGTTGTTCGGTATCGGTTACGTGATCGTACGCTATCGCAAGTTCGGTATTCTCAAACGCATCAGCGCAACCCCGGTGACGGCGATGGAGTTCCTCTGCGCACAAATCCTGTCGCGTCTTTGGGTGCTGCTGGTGGTCAATCTGATCATCTATTTCGGCATGGATCTGTTCGTCGACTTTCGCATGCACGGCTCCTACTTCAGCCTGCTGCTGGTGTTTCTGCTCGGCTGCATCAACCTGATCTGCTGCGGGCTGGTGGTCGCCGCGCGCATTTCCAGCGAAGAAGTGGCCAACGGCGTCCTGAACCTGTTCAGCTGGCCGATGATGTTCCTGTCCGGCATCTGGTTTTCACTCGAGGGCGCGCACCCCTGGATGCAGAATTTTGCCCAGCTGCTGCCGCTGACACACGTCACCGACGCCGCGCGCGAAATCATGATCGACGGTGCCGGCATTCTGCAGATCGCCGATCACCTGCTGATTCTGGGCATTTCAAGCCTCGTGCTGCTGGTGATCGGCGCGCGCATCTTCCGCTGGGAATGAGGGCATGACGGCGGGCGGCAGTCTGGCGGCCGGCAGCAGCCTGCGCGGTATCGCCTGCATGCTGGTTTCCGGGATATTCCTGACCGCGAACGATTCGATTACCAAGTGGCTGGTGCCGCATTACCCCGCCGGAGAAATCCTCTGCATACAGGGAACCCTGATTGCGCTGCTGGTGGCGGCCTGGATGCTGATGCGCGGCGAACACCCCCTCAGGATCGTGCGCTGGCGTTCGCACCTCTATCGCGGCGGCATGTACGCCCTGGGATCCTTTGCTTTCGTCTACGCGCTGCGTTACCTGCCGCTGGCCGAGGTGATTGCGATCGCCTTTGCCGGACCGCTGTTCATGACCCTGTTCGGCAAACTGTTTCTCGGCGAGCACGTGGGTCTGCACCGGCTGGGCGCAGTCGTGGTCGGATTTATCGGTATCCTGGTGGTCATGCGTCCGGGCACGGAGGCCATGCACTGGGCAGTCGTGCTGCCACTGGTGGTGGCGCTGTCGGATGCTTTCCGGGACCTGATTACGCGGACGCTGACACGCGACGAATCGTCACGCCGCATCATTTTTACCACCGCGGTGATACTGGCACTGGCCGGCGGTGCGACCGCGTTCGGAGGATGGCGCGAAATCCGCCAAGCGGATATGCTCTGGTTCGGGCTCAGCGCAACTTGTTTCGTGATTGCACACTATTTCATGGTCGAGGCTTTTCGCCACGCACAGGTCGTGGTGGTTGCACCGTTTCGTTATTTCCTGATCATCTGGGCGACGCTGTCCGGATTTCTGTTCTGGGGCGAAGTGCCGGATTTCTTCGTCTTCGTTGGCGTCGCAATCGTGGTTGCCGCGGGCATTTACATCGGCTTGCGCGAAGCACGCGTTGGCCGCCAGACACGCGTACCGCTGGGACACTGACATGAGCGATCAACTGATTCTGTTCATCCTGCTCGGTATCGTTTTCGGCCTGCTGGTCTGGGGCAAGATCCGTTACGACCTGGTGGCTTTCGGGGCACTCATCATCGCGATCGTAATCGGCGTCGTGCCGCAGGAAGACGCGTTTTCCGGTTTCGGCCACCACGCGACCGTGATCATCGCGCTGGTGTTGATCGTCAGCCGCGGTCTGTTCAACTCGGGCGCGATCGAACTGATCGCGCGCCATATTATCGGCGCCGGGCGGTCGCTGATTTTGCATATCAGCGTGATGTCGGGTGTATCGGCGATCCTGTCGGCGGTGATGAATAACGTCGCCGCGCTCGCGCTGCTGATGCCGATCGACATGCAGGCGGCGAAAAAAGCCAAACGCAGCGTGCGCCTGACGCTGATGCCGCTATCCTTTGCGTCGATTCTCGGCGGCATGATTACGCTGATCGGCACGCCGCCGAACATCATCATTGCGAGTTACCGCGAGCAGGCGCTGGGCGAAGCTTTCGGTATGTTCGATTTCACCCCGGTGGGCCTGGTGACGGCGCTGGCCGGGATTGTTTTTCTGGTCCTGGTCGGCTGGCGCCTGATTCCGCTCGCCGGCAACGATGCCGCCAGGGCAGAGCCGCCGGCGCCGCACGAGGACTATGTGGCC
>JASJCA010000085.1 GCA_030066215.1 Rhodobacter sp.
CTCGAAGCTCTCGATGGCGTTGTCGGTCAAGTCGTGGCCGTGGACATGGATGTTGAGCCCATTGCCGTCCTGGAAGATCAGGCTGTCGGGATGGGTCGTGGCGGGGTGGCGCAGAACGTTGAGCCCGCCGATGCCGATATCGGTGAAGACCACCCTGTCGGTGCCACCATCGGCGGTTTCATAGCCGACGCCGGCCGCGCCGGTGTTGCGGCCGATCAGATAGGTGTCGTCCCCGGCCCCGCCGCGCGCGTTCTGCCAGCCGCTTTCGCCGTGGCTGCCGAGGTCGAGAATATCGTTACCGCCCTCACCGCGCAGCGCGTCCTTGCCCGCGCCGCCGACCAGCGAGTCGTCGCCCCCGCCGCCATTGAGGTAATCGGCGCCGTCACCGCCATCGAGCGTGTCGTCGCCGGCGTTGCCCCAGAGGCTGTCAAGCCCTGTGCCGCCGAGCAGCAGGTCGCCGTTTTGGTCTTGGACATGGGCATTTTCATGCGGTTTACCCAGCAGCCCGCTTTGCATCAGCCCAACCAGGCCGGTGCCGGTTACGCCCGGTCCCGACACTTTGATGTCGAGGTGATCGGCCACGCCCCATTCGTAGTAGACGATCTTGATGTCGTGCTTGCCGGCGGCGAGCGAGACCGTCGCGGTGCCGGCACCGACGCCTTGGTGCCGATAGACCTCGGCCCCGCCGATCTCGATCGACAACCCGTCGTCATGGGCGACGTCGAAGGTGTAGACCCCGGCCTCGCCGGCGGCGATGTCGAGGTTGCCGTAGAGGTAGAAGCCGAATTTGTTGCCGTTGCCGCCGAGCGCGGCATCGAGCCCGTGCAGGTCGAGGCTGGTGGTGAAACCGGTCGCGGCAATCGGCGCCGCGGCGACCTGGGCGAAATTGCCAAAATTCCCCTGGGTGCGGTGTTCGTAGTAGAGCCCGTTCGGCGACGGCCCGCCGTCACCTTTCAGAGTGTCGTTGCCAGCACCGCCCAACAGCGTGTCGGCGCCTTGGCCGCCGAGCAGACTGTCGTCGCCGGAGAACGTCTTGATCAAGTCGTCCCCGGTGTCGCCGCTGATCGTGTCGTCGCCGCTCGACGTCAGGAAGACGTTGTCGATGGCGTCGCCGTCCGCGTCGTAAGCGTCGGTCAAGCCCAGCCGGTCGGCCTCGAGAAAGGTCAGCGTCCAGGCCTGGGTGAAGGCGCTGTCGGCGCCGGCAGCCGCGAAGGCGGCGTCATAGGCTTCCTGGTTCTGCAGATAGGTGTGGTACTCGGCCGCGATCTGCATGTTGTATTGCAGCTGCGTGAGCAACTCGGAGTCGGTTTGCACCGTGAGCCCGGAGTCCTCCAGCGCGTCGCGCAATTCAGATTTCGACGTGAAGGAATAGCCCTCGGCTTCCAGCCGCAGGACGATCGCGCGGATGTAGAGCACGTCGCCTAAGACATCGATGGCGGCGTCCTTGCTCGACAGATTCAGCCCGCTCGACCAATGCTTCGACGACAGGCGGTTGTTGAGGCTCTCAAACGCGGCCGAATCGTGGATGTCGGTGATGTTGGTGCCGGCGTAGATGCCATTGGCCTGCTGCAAAAGCGCGGCATAGACATCCGTGACCGGGGTCGGCGTCCAGGTGCTCAAAGGCTCCCAGTCGTCGACAATCGCCAGAAGCTCTTCGTTGGTCGAGCCTGCCGTGGCCTCGGGGTTGATCTCGGTGAAGACCCACTTTTTCTTGACCTTGATCAGCCCGAAGAAGATCGTCTTCCAATAGTAGTACGACCCGAAATGGGTGATGTCGTCGAGGAAGTTGGCGTCGACGACGATGTTGTCGATGGTCTCATCCACCATCAGGTCGCCGTCGTTGAGTTCCAGCGCCTGCAGGGTATCGATGATGCGCGACTGCAGCGCCTCGTCGAGTTCGGTGAAGTTGCGCTCAGCGCCGTTGCGGATGTTCGATTCGTAGTGCCCGAAGGCGAGCCGCAGTTCGTCGGCAAGCTCGGGGATGTTGTTGGACTGCGACTGGGTCTGGGTGACCAGCCCGTTCATGAACTCGACGTAAGCCCCGGCGAGTTGCTGGCCGATGGCCACGTCGCCGCCGCCTTGGGACCAGCTGTCGCCGACCTCGAAGAGCCCGGTTTCGTCGTTGTAGATGACGTTGGTGAAGGCCTGCGGGTCCTTCTTGAAGAGCGAATCGAAGATCCGGCCGATGATCGTCGAGATGATGATCGTCACCGGGTCGAAGCCCGGGATCAGCACGCCGCCGATGGTCAGCCCGGTGCTGCCGAAGATCGCCGTGTTGATGGTAGTGACGAAGTTGCTGAAGATCGTGTTCAGCGCGACCGAGGTGATGCCGGCAGCGATCTGGCCCTCGAGCGTTTCGATATCGGGCAATAGCCGCTCCAACCCGATGGTCAACAGCACACCGGCGATGTTCGGGATCGAGAAGATGTTGCCGAAGTTGTCTGGGTCGAAGGCCTCGAGCCCCAGATCCTGGACAAGGGTATCGGAGGCGCCGAAGACGTCCTGCACTAGGACATGCAGGCCCGAATCCACCAGATAGTCGACGCCCTGCTGGGCCAGCGTGGCGAACAGTTCACCGCCGATGCTGTCGGTCGAGATGCCGCCGAACACCTCGGCCATGATCCAGCCGGTCAGCTGCTGCGAGGTGTAGTCGATCGCGTTGGCGCCGAGGTCTTCGAGGATGTCCTCGAATGCGTGGTCGGCGATGGCGTCGAGGCTGTTGTTCTGAGCGCCGTTCGACACGATCTGGTCGTGGATCAGCCCGCCGCCGAACTCAAAGAGGTTCTCGACGAATGTCCCGAGGATCGTGTTCACTGCGATCTGCTCGAAGACGCCGGCATCCTCGCCGATGATCGCAGTGGTCAGAAACGGTGTGACCAGCGATCCGACCTGCTCGCCGAATTGGGCCCCGGTCAGAACGATCGGCCGTTCGATCAGGGTCCCGGTCTCGTCCTTGATGAACTGCAGCTGGACCAGTTGGCCGTTGTCGTCGGTATAGGTCTTGTAGCCCTTGACGACCTGCTGCCCGTCGACGGTTTCCAGCTTGTAGACCGTGGTGCCTGCCGCCAGGCCGTTTTCGACCGTATCGACCTCAACATAATCGAAGCTGCCGTCGCCGTCAGTGTCGCGCAAGCTCGACGGGTCGATACCGGCAAGCTCGACGGGATTGAGGAAGTCGAGCACCGAGGTGTTGTGCACCCGGATGCCGCCGGCGATGTAGGTGTGGTGAGTTTCGACCTCGAAATTGTAGACTTGGTGGGTTTTGGGCGCCGGCCGCAGGCCCGTGAATGCGCCGGGGTCGAGCGCCGCCGGCCCCCTGGCCAACACTCCCGGCGGCACCGCCGAAAAGACCTGCGTGATCTGCGCCTGAGAAGCCATCGTCATCTGCCCCACCCCGTTACCTTACGCGCCGCCTACTTGGTTTTTGCGGCGTCTGCCTGCCTCATGAACTCATCGATGAATACTTGTGCATCCGCCAAGGGCGAGATGCAGTCGACCACAGTGATCTCGGGACCCGACCGCCAGTCTTGCAGCGTCATCGTGTAACCGCCGGCCTGCAGTTTTTGCCGCACCTCGTCCGAGGCGTAGGCCCAGATCACGGCGGCGAGCGGCTGCTTTCCTTTGGTGAAGACCCGAACCTGCTTGAACATCAAGGGCGCCGCGACATGTGCCTCGATCAGTGAAATCGGCTTGTCCCTGTGCGCCTTCGAGAGCGTCATTAGCCAGGTGACCTGGCCCAACGTGCTGGTAAACTCTTCCGAGGTCGGAGCCTTCGGGTGCAAGCCTTTGGCCTGCGGCGGAGTGGTCATTCGGGATTGCTCTTGCGGTGTAATGCTACTGGTCGGGGCGCTTGCCTTCGCGGCCAATCTGCGGGCCTGCTCTTTGTCCCTCCACCTGGCGGTCGGTTTCCTTGTGCCGGGCATCGCGGGCCGTTGCCGCGCCGCGCCAGCTTTTTTGAATTGAGCCACCTCTAGTCCGCCGCTGGAGGTTCCGCAAGTGGCCTCGAAACGCCGACTGTCGCCGCGCGCCGACACCGCGGAGTCCTGGCGGCTCTGCAGCCTTTCTGACCCGAGACTCATTCCGAAATCGGGCGTGGCCCGATGTCGCACCGACCAAAGTCGCGGTGCCGTCCACATTGACCGACATCAAGGCACATTCGCCCGGTGGGCTTACGGATTGTCGGACGGCCGCAGTACGAATTTGCACCCAAGTCTGCCTCAGCCTCAGAAAGGCGCGCCATGGAACGAAGCCAGTTGGAACCGATGTTCAATCCGACGTCCGTGGCGGTGTTCGGGGCGAGCGAGACCTCGACCGGTGTCGGAGCCAAGGTCTTCGCCAATCTGCTGGCAGGAGGCTTCGACGGGCCGATCATCCCGATCAACCCCAAACACAAGACCGTCGCCGGTCACCCCTGCTTTGCCACGTTGGCCCAGGCGAAGACGCCGGTCGACCTTGCGGTGATCGCTACGCCGGCGCGGACGGTGGCCGAGATCATCGGCCAATGCGCCGACGCGGAGGTGCGCAACGTCATCGTCCTGTCGGCAGGCTTTGGGGCAAGCGACCCTACAGGGCGCCGCCGGGCGGCGGCGGTCAAGGACGCGGCGCGCCGCGGCGGCGTTCGGTTGCTGGGCCCGAATTGCGTGGGGCTGGTGCGGCCGTGGTTGGGGCTCGACGCCACCTTTCTCGGATCGCCCACGCCCAAGGGACGCTTGGCGCTCATCTCGCAATCCGGCGCCCTGTGTTCGGCGATCTCGGACTGGGCCGGGCCGCATCACCTTGGGTTCTCTGCGCTGGTGTCGCTGGGCAACGCGCTCGATATCGGCTTCGGCGAGGTGATGCAGTTCCTCGCCACCGATCCCAAGACCAGCGCCATTCTGCTGTATGTCGAGGGCGTGCGCAACGCACCGGCCTTCCTGTCGGCGCTGCGCAGTGCGGCGCGTTCGAAACCGGTGGTGGTGCTGAAAACCGGACGGCACAGCCAAAGCAGCAAAGCGGCCCACACGCATACCGGCGCACTGATCGGTGACGACGCGGTGTTCGACGCCGCGCTGTCCCGCGCCGGCGCGGTGCGCGCCCAGACCTTCGGCCAGCTCTTCGCCGCGGCCGAGATCCTGTCGGCCGACACGCGCGCCAAGGGCAATCGGCTGGGGATCATCACCAATGGCGGTGGCGCCGGCGTTCTGGCCGCCGACCGCGCAGGCGACATGGACCTCGACCTGCCGGGCCCGGCGCAAGCCACGCTCAAGGCGCTGGACGAACAGTTGCCGGCCTTCTGGTCGCGCAGCAACCCGATCGACGTCCTGGGCGACGCAACACCCGAGGATTACGGCGCGGCGGTCAAGGCGACGCTGGCCGATCCCACCTATGACGGGGTCCTGGTCATGCTGACGCCACAAGCGATGACCGACGCCACCGAGGCGGCCAAGGCGGTGATCGCTGCGGTCCCCAAACGCAGCCGCAAGCCTGTCCTGGCCTGCTGGATGGGCGAAACCTCGGTGGCTGAGGGACGCAGGCTGCTGTCGGGCAGCGGCATCCCGGATTTCACCACGCCCGAACGCGCCGTCGAGGCGTTTTCCTACCTCGCCCAGCACCACCGGAACCGGCAGCTGGCGCTCGAGACCCCGGGACCGCTGACGGACGCTGGCGCGCATGACTTCGACAGCGTGCGGATGATCATCAACGCCGCCTTGGCCGAGGGCCGCGATCTGCTGTCGGACACCGAGTCAAAGGCGGTGCTGCGCGCCTTCGGCATCCCGATCAATATCACGCTCGAGGCCGAGGACGCCGAAGACGCGTTGGTTGCAGCCCAAACGGTGGGCTTCCCTGTCGCGATGAAGATCAACTCGCCGCAGATCACCCACAAGTCCGATGTCGGCGGTGTGCGGATCGGCATCATGAACGCCGCCGACGTCAAGGTCGCATTCCGCGAGATGACCGAGGCCGCCCGCGCCGCCCGACCCGAGGCAGAGATACGCGGCGTCACCGTCGAAGCCATGGCGCGCGTCGAGGACGCGCGCGAGCTGGTCGTCGGCGCCAGCCGCGATCCGGTCTTCGGCCCTGCGATCTTGTTCGGCGCCGGCGGCACCATGGTCGAGGTATTGCGCGACAGCGCTGTGTCTTTGCCTCCGCTGACTGCGGTCCTGGCGCGGCGGTTGATCAGCCGCACCAAAGTATCCCGGCTGCTTCAGGCGTTCCGCGATCGCCCGGCGGTGGATGAGCGGGCGGTGATCAACGTGCTGCTGCGGATCTCGGACCTGGTCTGCGAGATGCCGCAGATCACCGAACTCGACATCAACCCGCTATTCGCCGGTCCCAGCGGGGTCATCGCCGTCGACGCCCGGATCGGCATCGCCCGACCGCCGGCCAAGGACGGGCCCTACGACCACGTGGCGATTCACCCCTATCCGCGGCACCTGGTGACCCGGCATCATTTGTCGGACGGCACTCCGCTGACAATCCGCCCGATCCGCCCCGAGGACGCCGAAAGCGAGGCCGCCTTCGTGCGCGAGCTGTCGCCCGAGGCCAAGCGCTTCCGCTTCATGGGCGCGTTGAACGAGCTCAGCCAAGAGATGCTGGTGCGGTTCACCCAGATCGACTATCGCCGCGAGATGGCGCTGGTGGCGGTGATCGACCGCGAGGGCCCCGAGCAGATCGGCGTGGCACGCTATGCGATCAATCCCGACGAGACCAGCTGCGAATTCGCCATCGTGGTCTCGGACCGGGTGCAGAATCAGGGCATCGGCACGACCCTGATGAAGGCGCTGTTGGAGGCCGCGCGCGACCACGGTCTGACCCGGATCGAGGGCACGGTCCTGCGCAACAACGCACCTATGCTCGAATTGATGGACGAACTCGGCTTCGCCAACCGCCCGATGCCCGACGACCCCGACGTCTTCATCGTCGAACGCTGGCTTTGACGGAAGGCCTGGGACGGATGCGATGTCACGCCCACACCGGCGCGCGGCAGGGAAGCCGCCAGATGCCCGACCGGCGGCGATCGACGGACGGGGTCACGTCATCGGGCAAACCGCCCAATCAGTTCGCGAGCATCGTTGCCGATCCGCACTCGCACAAACGCAAACACATTGCTTCACCCTGGCCACGGAGCGTCCCACGGCGCCACGCCCGATCGGGACGTTGAGGGCCGTTTGAAGCGCCCTATTCGGTCCAATTCCGTTGCCCCGGGCGCCGCGTCGGATCGGAGAGCCCGGTGACCGCACCGGCAACGACAAGAGCAAAGATCCAACCGATCAGGACAGCCAAAGCCTCGAACGCCACTATGACGGCCGCCCAAAAGTTCAGACTACCGTCATGCGGTTTGGACACGCGGACCGACCATTGCTGCTCTTGACGAAGGTCCAAAAGCGGGATGACCACGTCGGCGGCATAAATCGCCGGCATGAACCGCGAGTATTCTGCAGGTAGGAAGCGCTCGCAGACGACCGACTTTTCGATTTTTGTCGTGAGAAGATCGACGAGTTCGGGCGGCAACTCTTCACGACCGTCTTCTGTGACCGGGCTTCGTCTCGACAGTTTTTTGATCCACTGGTCTGGGGGAATCTTCGTTGGCATCGCCCAATTCAGGCGGCATGCGGAATGGAATGCCGTCAGAGGCAAGGTTCGGAGGGACTTCTTCTCATCCTTGGTCAACTGCGCCCCGCCGTTTTCCGCGCCCAACTGGAAGAAATTCGCGTAAAACGTGTCCTCATTTCGGTCCCACCAAGAGAGATCCGGTAGTTCGTTCTGTCTGTCGACCGCTGCACGATCGGGCGGTTCAAGGTCCTGGCCGTCGTCGCTTGCACTAGCGGTCGGATCATCTTCAGGTTCGGCCTCGGCCGGCGCCGTTGGAGGTTGCGGCCCGCCGGTGGCTTGACCAGGATTTCCTCTGGCAGCTTTGTCCAGATCGGCGATCTCTTGGATCATCAACAGGTCGAATTCGGTATGAAAGATGTCCGGATGATCCGGGGCGATCATCCCTTTATGGGCGGCAAAGGTGAAGACGATGGTCGCCGCACACCATAGAGCAATGACGTAAGCAAGGACGTTCAATGGACGTAAACCGCCCTTGATTGCATCGAATGAAACCCTGTCAAATAACTCGCGGACGCGATCACCTGCATACTCTGGGGCAACAGCCACGAAGGCGAGAGCAGCGAACATTAGCGCCCAAAACGAATAAACTATATAGTCTCTCATCCCTAAGTCTACGGTTCCATAAAAATCATCATAAATAAGTGAGGCAATGACCCCAAACAAAACGAATACATACACAGGTCTTAGAAATAATCTCCGTAGATAGCTCTTCCCACTATCCTTAAGCGCCTTTTCCTTGATCCTCAACTCGTCGGCAGCATCGTCATCGATGCCCGACAGTGCACTGCTGAATGTACGCAGGATACGGCCTTTACTGGATTTCTCGGCATCGTCCTTCGCGGTGTCTTCGAACGTCAATTCGCCGACGAAGGCATTCCAAAAATCTCCCAGTTTCTTGCCGACGGCTTGGTCATTGTCGAGCACCCCAAGCCGCCGGACCTGAATATCCTGCAATCCGGGCTCGTTGCTGTGCATTTCTTCCGATGAGTCGAACTCGTATTTCGGATCGAGTGACAACGGGGCCTTGTCTTGCCAAAGCTCGGCGGGTCGCCCTCCTAGCACAAACCGATTGATCCGCGCACGGCACAGATTCAGCGCGAGTTTGTCGCCCTCCAGCCGCAGAAGGTTGACATTGCGAAGCCGCAGTTCCTCTTCGACGCGCAGATCCTCGGCATTCAAGGCCAACCGCGTTCGTCCAGATTGACTGTCCATCCCCGATGCGTTGTAGCCTTCCACCAGGAAATCCCCGCCAATTCGCGCCCGATGAAGGTTCATCACCACCCCGTCTAGCGGACTGTTCCGATGGTGATCGTCAAACATCAGATCATTCTTGATGCGCGCTTGCTCCATCAAGATCTGCTCGTGCCCAAAGTCCGTTTGGGCTCCTCCGGACATGTGGCCGAAACTCCGCCGAATGAGCCGAAAGCTGCCGTCAATCTCGCAGCGCCGCGCGACGAGCCGAAAAGCAGCTGATCCATCGCCAGATGCGGTTGAGGCATTGCGCGCAATTTCAACTTCATGCGCCAGTATTGCGTCAAGGTTTAGACTGTAACTGGACTTGCCTTTCAGATTGCTGGGAACGAACGTGCAGTCTCGGAATCTGACTTGAGCGAACCAGGACCCAGACATGTCGACCGGGTCCTTGAAATTTATCCCGTCAAATACAATCTCGGCGTTCCGCGCCCGTAGATCCTTTAGGCTGATAGCCTGTACGCCAGGATCGGCATAGATGTCCCTTGGTTCGAAACTAAGTGCTTCGTCCGCCCCCAGTCTTTTTTCGATTTCCGCGCGCAGTTCCGAGCCGGTGATATCCGGCAGCTTCGCGCGCGGCTGCACCGGATCGACCATTCCCCCAACCCCCCTCAACTGTTCCGCACATTGAAAATGACCAAACTGTTGATTAAATCAATAGAAAAACAGGGTGTTGCGAACCACAACCACCTGCGTTTGGATGCTGTTCGAAAGGGCTGTCGAAAATGACCTCGTTGTTCGCCGGCCGGTCCGCGATACAAGTAAGTCTGATTGTCCTGGCCGTTCTCGCGGCGGTTGTGGCTGGCGTCGTGTGGTTCAACGACTCGCTTACCGGAATTGTCGGGATCGGCGGGATCATTTGGGGTACCTATCACGTCGACCGCGCCATCGTCGCCGAGGAGTCCCGTGCTGATGGAACCAACAACAAGCTGCTAATCGTTTTACGTTCGGCGATCGTGCTCTCTGCGGTTTCGTTTGCAACAACGCTGTTCGGAATGTTGAACTTCGTCTCGACCTCCTCCGACGGCTTAGGTGACAAAATCGTGGGGTGGTTCATCAGTGTCGGAACCACATTTGGCATTCAGTTCATAATGCTGGTCATTTCGCTGGTCCTCGGCGAGCGCTTGATCGGGATGCGGCCACGGTTCGACGACAAGCTGCACAGGAATCTCCATAGCTTTCAGGGCGCACCGAACAAAGACCGTGCAGGATTGGTGCAGCGCGGGACCGGATTCATCACCGCGATGGTGCTATTGGCACTGGCCGCAATCGCGTTCGGTTGGATTTCCTGGCAGGATATCACGGCGTTGTTCAACGCCTTCCTCACCGGCGGCGCCGGCCCGCAAATCGGGCTCGGTATCGCTTTCGTGGCGGCTGCGCTCATCGCCCTACGAAGCTCACAAGTGCTGTCGGATTTCTGGCAGCCACTTACACTGGTCTTCTTAGCGTTCGTCTATTTCGGCACCTTGGCGGTATCGTCACTGTTCTCGTTCGATAGTTATTACGGGCTGTTGCAAACCGAGAGCGATCTGGATCAGCGCAAAGGATCGATCATCCGCGAGGAAACCGACGCGATGATCTTCTCTGCGCGTGCGTCCCTGGAGGACGAGGTGGGAGTTTTGCGCGAAGGCGACCGTGCCCGGCAGATCGACCAACAAGTTGCAGGCGGCATCGATCTGCTGTCGCAAAACGCACGCAACCTCGAACAGGAGTTCGTCCGAGACGCAGCGCGGCAGCAGCAAGAGCTAGACGACGAAAACCAACGGCGACAAGAAAAAATCGACGAATTACGAAAGCTGAAAACGGAGGCGCGCAACGAACTCCTCTCGATACTGAGCGACAAGAACCAACTGCAGGTTGCCGTCACAAACCTGGAAACAAGTCTTGAGAATGCTCAAGCCGGTCTTCAATCTCAGATTGAGCAAAGGGACTCCGTCCAGGAGGAAATCAACAATAACCTTGCATGGGCCGACTGCGAAAAGCTCGGACTGACCGACGGAATCTGTGCCGAGGCGCCTGGTGAAATGAGTGGCAAACCAAGCTGCGGATCAAGGTGCGAGGGATATCAAAAAAGGGCAGCCGATCTGGAACGCGTCGAACTGGTGGATGCGGAACGCGGCATCTCCACGGCAACCGCGAACCTGCGGCGAACCGAAGGGGAACTTGAAGACGCGCGGACCCGTTTCCAAGCGGCACGAGATCAAACGACGGCAAACCAGGGGGAGACGGCAGCCGTCGCGTTGCGTGTCCGCGAAAGCGACGCTCTTTACGATGAACAGATCAGTGCGTTGCAGCGCGAGATCAGTTTCAGGGTCGTGAGCGCGCGGTCCACCGAATTCGACGTTGGCGCGCTGTCCTCTGCGTTTGCGAATTTCAAGAGCGATCCCAGCAAAGAGAGCCTTGCCAGTTACATCGAGACCTGCCGCCAGACCCGCGATACATTGTTGCGGATCGGGGTCGAAGACGCCGAGGTTGTCGGATTTGATTGTCAGCCCGCCTCGATGAGCATTCTGGCAAGCCGCGCCGACCGAATTCGCGACGCGCGCACCGCGTTTGAAGCACAATGCACAGGGACACCGCTGACGGTGTCGCCCGCGAATGCGACCACGGGCCCGGCAGCCGGCGAGTCCAACGCGCCAACCGATATACCTCTCGCCCTCGCGCCGCCCAGCCCGGCCAACGAAGCATCCGCCGACGTGCTGCGGGCCGTTGGCGAGGATAACTTCGCCGGCCCGACGAACGAGAGCGCAGCCGCCCCCAGGAACGAATTGCCTGGCACCGAGGCCGACCTACCGACGGACTCTGGCTCACCGCAGATCGTCACAAATTCGACATCCACTCCGTTGCAAGCAGCGTCCCCCGCCCAAACCGAAGCCACTGCGGAGAATGGCGCACAGTTGACGTCCAGCGGTGCGAACGACGACGCCACCCTTCGCCGCATTGTAGATCGTACCCGCACTTGTCTGACTCTGGCCAATGTTGGGCAGCAGGCTGTCCGCAGCGCAAGCGCTCAACTCACCGAACTGGAAAGCACCTATCTCAGCGAAAGCCCCGAGATCCGCCGGGCGGTTCTGGACCTCCAGCGCGGCAACGTGTTTGCCCTTGGCGCGGCCGCCGCCGCCGTGTTTATCGATGTGCTGATCCTGATCGTAGGCCTGCTCGTGGCGATGAGCCGCCCGTCGGTGCTTTATGAAAACCCGCTGGACCCTGGCGTCGCCGCCGTGGAAGAGAGTCTTTCCCGTACTGCCGCATTCTACGCGCCCGATCGGCGCGAGACCACCGGTATGCGAATTTTCTATAAGTATCTTGAGACTCGATACCTTGACGGAGACGGCGATATCTTAGGAGGCGACACCAGCGATGAGATCTATCGCGCGACCGTGAACATGCAGGCCGTGGCGCCAGAACACCGGCCGCTTGTCACCGCGATCCTCAACGCTTTGCCAGCGCGCTACCAAAAAATTGTGGATTTCAAATCGATCGAAAGCGGCGGGCGCGGTGAGTCCGCCAAACGTACGGCGATCAACCAAGGCATCGTCGCTTATATCTCCCGCAAGGCGCACGATATGGACAGTACCAGTGCCGACGATCTGCATGGCTTTGGCGACCCGGTGTCGCTGGCAGCGAACCGCGGGCTACGCAATCTCGGCACGGGCAGCGGGTCCGCTCAGGGCGGAGGCGCGTCTGCCAGAAGCGAAAACCGCAATGGATCAAGCGGCGGCGGCAGCCTTGACGACGATCTCGCTAAGGGACGTCCAAACTGACCCTCCAAGGTTCGCAGAGTTGAACCGCGAAGTCCGCGCAACCCTTTCAGCGTCCTCGGCACCAAAAATGCTGCGACTCACACGGTGTGACAGGTCATTGCGACATTCAGAACGCGTAGGGTGCAAATCTGGCGCCACAAGCTCCCACGCCATCACGGTGTCGAAGACCGTAGCTACTGATCTCCGACCACTATCCGCCACAGGGTCACGCCAACTCAAATGTCCCGTGCCCCAGTTCCGAAGCTGGGTTATGGTGGTGCGGGTGAGAGGACTCGAACCTCCACGCCTTGCGGCGCCAGAACCTAAATCTGGTGCGTCTACCAGTTCCGCCACACCCGCACGTCAGACCCGCCCGGCAGATCCGCGTCGTCCCCCTAGCAAAGCACGGGCCGCGATGCGAGCGCAAATCTCTGGCCCCGAAAACTTCCCAGCGGCGTCTTAATCCTGCCCCAATTGCGGTCGAATTCTGACCCAACACCGAGGGAGATGACGATAATGACCCAATTCGCCACAGCCGCCGCCGCCGCTGCACCGATGATGCCGCCGATGACCCCGGGTCTCGACCGTGGCACCCAGGTCTATACCCTACGCGGCGCCGTGCCCGTCGAGCGGTTGCGCACAGGCGACCACGTGATCACGCGCTCCGGCGCCGCCATCCTGCGCAATCTGATCCGCAAGGCCGGCGACGCCTTCGCGCTGGACTTCGACCGGCCTCAGATCGTTCTGTTGGACCGGGGCCAGATCCACAGCGACACCTGCCTGCCCTACGCGGCCTGACCGAGATTACCCTCCGACCCCGACCCAAAATCCGCCCGGCGCCTTAATCTGCGTCGGGCAATTCGCGTTCGGTGGCGTCGAAATCGATGTGGATGTGGTTGCCGTCGGGGTCGTGGATGTTGACCTGCAGCACCCCGATCCCAGGCACTTCGGCCAATTCAACCGGGACACCCAGCCGGTCCACGCGGTCGAGGAACTCTGCCAGGCCCTTGGCGCGCATCGCAAAATGTTCAAGACCGGGATCGCGGCCCGCGGGCGGCGCATCGACTCCCACAAGGTGCACCAGCGCCTGCTCGCCCAAGTACAGCCACGCGCCTGGAAAACCGAAGGGTGGGCGCGGGCCGGGATGCAGACCCAGCACCTCGCCATACCACGCCACCATCGCGTTCAACCGCGCGGTACGGATATTGACGTGATCGAACGCGATCAGCGCCATGCGCTGCCCTCCTTCGCGTGCGAAGGCCGGACCGGTGTTAGGCCTCCAGCTCGGCGTCCCAGTAGAGGAAGTCGAGCCAGGTTTCGTGCAGATGGTTCGGCGGGAACTTGCGGCCCATGTTCCGCAGTTCTTCCGCCCCGGGCTGGCGCGGCGGCTTGCGCAAGCTCAGCCCCGCCTGGCGTAGGCTGCGCGAGCCCTTGCGCAGATTGCACTTGGAACAGGCGGCGACGACGTTTTCCCAGGTCGTCACCCCGCCGCGCGACCGCGGCACCACATGGTCGAAAGTCAGATCGCCCTTGGCGCCGCAATACTGGCAGCGGAATTCGTCACGCAGAAACAAATTAAAGCGCGTGAAGGCCACGCGCTTTTGGGGTTTGACGTAGTCCTTCAGAACCACCACCGAAGGTATTCGGATCTCAGTACTCGGACTGCGCACCACGTGATCGTATTCGGCGACGATGTCGACCCGGTCGAGGAACGCGGCCTTGATTGCGTCCTGCCAGGGCCAAAGCGACAAAGGGTAGTAGGACAAGGGCCGGTAATCGGCGTTCAGCACCAGCGCCGGATGGTGGCGCAGGCTGCCCGGTTCCCTTACAAAACTCGTCCTGAACTCCATGTTCATCGCGCGCGACTCCGTCCCTGCCTAGCCTGCCCGGTCTTGCGGCGCCAAGGCGGGGAACCCGCCCCAGCTTTGTGTGCGACTATATCTGGCGTTTTCCTCCAGGCAACCCCCGCTAGATGCAGTGATTTGCCCCAATCCCTACGCTGCATCGGTGACAGTCGTGTGACGCTTGTCCACAGTCATCCGCAGCGTCTGCCGGTTACTTGGAAGACCGGCGCCGCAGCGCAATCACGCCCCGTCTGTCCAAGCTGCCAAACCCAGTCGTCACGAACACCGGGTCGCCCGTCCTGGACTTCTCGAAGCCAGCCCTGTTGGAATCGATCTCGTCGAATTCGTCCAGCAACGCGCGGTCCAGATCGTCCTCGAGCATATCTTCGACGTCGTCGGCAAAATCATAGAAACCGTTAACCAGCCTTCTTGCACCAGAGGGCAATATCGTTTTCGTGCCGGATTTGGCATCCGGGCATCGACGATCTTTGGTTATCTGGACCGAATCCGATATCACGCGCGGTTTGAATTCGACACAAAAGCGCTTGGTGTCGCCGAAGGCCCTTGTCCGCGCGACCTTTTCACGGGTTTCCACCTTCAGTCCCGTGAAATTGGGGACTTTGAGCGTGATACAGTCATAGTGTTCGTAGGAGACCGTCGCCCACATCACGGCGGTCTCTTCATTGATCTCGATGCCTGACGTTTTGACCCGAAAGCTGTCGCCGCATTCGGTAACACTGCGAAACTTGGTCATGCGACGCCTGAGTGCGGAGCGAACGTCACGCAGGTTCACGGCGACGTGGTATTTCACGCCGTCGCTTCTTGACCACCAGGTCAGATCGTAATCGATTTCGATTTTTGATCCGCCGAGCCTGGTCTCGAAGGACGCCTGCGGCAGGGCCCATTTCTCTTGCGCGCCGGCGGCGGCGGCACCGACAACAACGGCGACCAGTGCAAAGGCGACGCGAAACAGGGTCATTGTGAGGCACCCCCGTTGTCCGCCGCGTTGATGATCAACGTCGCCAAGACCGCGACCGCGTAAGTTTCCGGGACAAGAATGTCGATATCGTCCCCCTCTGCGATCTGCTCGGCTCCGGTCAAACCCACCATGTCATAGCCCTTGTCGGTCAATTGGATGCTCAGCACATGTTTCTGGCCGTCTTCGTACTTGTCCGCCTCGAACGTCATGTTGTACGTCGACGACTTCCCATCCGGTGCGCGGTCCATCGTCAACGCCTCGGGATCCGCATCAAGCGAGACCCTTACAGCGTCGAGCGGAGTCTTGAGCTCCTGATCGGGGTTTTGCTGCGGCGTCGCGCTGACGCTTAGGATCAGCGTCATGGTGTCGTTCTTGTTGGTGGTGAACGGGATCTGCAAAGGCACCAAATCGACGTACGGGATCGTCACCCGAGCCTCGTCTTCGGAGCCCTTTTTGCACATGCGTTCCGCCAGCCGCTGGCGTGCCTGCGCGCGGGCGTCGCGTGGGGTGGGTGGGCCGACCTCGTCCCCCAAGGCCACACCGAAAATTCCGCCCGAACTTCCGCCCGGAGCCCCTCCGGCGGGTCCTCCGGGCGGTCCCGACGCGATCGACAATAGGGCGTCGATGAAATCGGCGTCTTGAGACAACAGACAACTCAGACCGGTGCTCTGCAGTTCGTGCGGAAAGAACACCTTCGCCGCGTTATATGTCTTGGTGCCGAGCTTGCGCGCCGTATCGATGATCACACCCTTGGGCCGTCCACTGGTCTCAAGCGACCTCGCAAGCGCCTCTTGAGTCTCCTTTTCCTCCTTCAGGCTGAACGCAATGATCGACTTGATCTGGTCATAAAGCTCGGACTTATAGGATTCCCCGTCGTTCTCCAGCGCCCTGGCATCCCCGAGCATTTGTCCGATCGCCGTGTCGGTGAACAGGATATCCCCATGCAGCGTCTTCTGAAGCGGACGTGTCTCGCCAAATGCACTCACCAGCCAGACGCCGGCCAAAACGATCACGGCCAAGAAACCGCCAACCACTGTGGGGCGCTTCCAAATCGGCAACTGCAGACCTTTTACGCTGCTCTTCAAGCCACTGATCTCTGCCTGGTTGGCTTCGATCGCCGCGTCGGATTTCTCGGCCGTCTCCTCCGATTTGATGACAGCGCGTTCCAGGGTCTTTTCGAGGTTTTCGAGCTTGGCCTCAAAGGCCCCGATCTGCTGAAGTATCTCAGGTGATTTCGGGTCTGCCACGGCACCGTTCCCGCAATGAAATCCAAGCTTTGGACAGTCTCGCAGATTGAAGCGACCAGCCCGGCTTGTCAATCATAGCGCGAATGTCAGGCGTCGGATCCGGTGCCGAGTTTGTCGCGGATGAAGGCCAGTGCAACCGACAGCCCGTCGGGCGCGATGCCGTGGCCGGTGCCCTTCATGACATGCGCGTAGACCTCGAAGCCCAGCGTGCTCAGCGCGTTGCCGGCGTCGGGCAGCGACTGGGGCGGCACCATCTCATCCTGGTCGCCATGGACCAGCAGGACCGGCGGGCGCACCACCACTTCGTCCGCCAGGGCCTCGGGCGCCAGGAGCCGGCCGGAAAAGCCCACGATCGCCGCCACGGCGGCGGGCCGGCGGGGCGCCACATGCAGGCTCATCATCGTTCCCTGGCTGAACCCGAACAGGATCAGCTCGGCCGGGGTCACGCCCTCCTCGGCCAGCACCGCGTCGAGATAGGCGTCGAGATCGGCCGCTGAGCGCAACATAGACCGCTCGGCCTCTTCCTCCGAGGAGCCGTCGAGCCAGGGGATCGGGAACCACTGATAGCCGAACGGGTTGCCGGCGCAGCGCTCGGGCGCGTTCGGGGCCAGAAACACCGTGCCGGGCAGGTGCGGTGCCAGCGGCTCGGCCAGGCCCAGAAGATCGTTGCCGTCC
>JASJCA010000083.1 GCA_030066215.1 Rhodobacter sp.
CCGGGACCATCTTGAGCATCTCGGCTTGTGAAGAAACCCGTGTTTCACGGGCCGCGCCGCCTCGATCCGGGACAGAGCAAACCGAATCCGGCGATATTCCTTCCGAACCGGAACTGGAAACCGGCGGACATCTGACCCTGCGCACAGGACCGTCGCATCTAGAGCGCGAACTGATCCCAATACCGGGCACCCCCCGTTACGTCCGGCAAGAGTTCAGGATCACTCTGACGCCGAAGCGGCCGATCGCATTTCTCGATCTCACCGAGTCGGAGCGTCAGCGCATGGCACGCGAGCTTGCCGAGGCGGCGATCTGGACCGACGTGCATTTGGCGCAGGCGCGCCGTGTCATTGGTACCATGCCGGAAATGGGGGCGGTCACCGGATTGTCGCCGAACGCCTGGGGTGTTCATACCGCCAATAGCTGCCTCAGCCTGTTGTCCTTGCTGCTGCGCCTACAACAGTCGGTTCAATCGATCCCTTTGAACGAAACCGAGTTGGCCCAGCGGCTTGGTATCGATGCAATGTGCCGCGACCTTGCCGCCGAGCTGAAGCAGCGTTTGGAGGCCGGACAACATGTGCCGGAAGAGCGGGACTTTCGCATTCTGTTTATCGAGGCAGCAAATTATGCCCGCGGAATGTCAGAGCGACAGGTCATCGCCGATCCCAACGGCGCCTTGGAAGATCCAGGCGCACGAGCGCTCGCCCTACGGAACGCGTATGATCGCCTATGGGGATTGAGATACCTGGAGTTGCTCGCGGTCGAAGTCCGACGAACCAATGATGTAGACCGGAGGCGCAGCGAGGGTTTGAAGCATCTGGCCGCTCTGCTAGTGCAGCATGCGATGGAAGAGGTCGACGGTCTAACCCGGTTCGGGTTGGAAACAGAACCGATACTGGTGTCGAGCTTCGATCAGGCGCGGATAGACTATCTAGGCGCCGGCATTCTGCAGCGCGAGTACCCGGTTCTGGTCGCCGGCAGTGCGGATTCGCTGAATGGCGCGCAATTGACCTTCGGACACCTTGGATTTGCGCGCAACGAGGCGCTGCATAGAAGTTCAATACACCGTCTAGATGGCGGGTTGCCGAGTTTTTTGGAGTGGTTGGCGCAGAATGTGCTGCCGCTGTTTGACCGGCAACGCGACCATCGCGGCGTCGCTAGGCCGGAGGCCGGCGGCGACAGCGATGCGCCGCTGGGGCCCGAGGCGGAGGACGGTGAAAGCGTTCTTGTGCTGCAAGAGTCCGATCGTGTCGACACGCCACATGGCGGCGAAACGGCTCCGGAGATGGACCCCGAGGGCATGGCCTTCTCCAGCAGCCGCGGACAGGCGGATATTCGCAGTGGCGTAGATGAACGGTCCGACCCCAATGAAATCGACTGGGATCATTGGGTGTTTCAGCCGCGCGAGTCCGACGATAAAACAACAAGGTCTGGGCCGGTGTCGCAACAGCGCCGATTGGCGACCGATCGTAGGGCGCAGGCGGCAGGAAACGCTATTGCGTTTTGGAAGGACCCGGCGCGCACTTCGGAAAACCATCCCGAGGACCCGCTGAAATGGTCGGCGGGGCAGCGCGCCAGCCCGGAGAACGCACGTGACCCGGTCCTCGACGGCGCCGAAAGCCGCTTTGACGATGTCGCCGCTCTCGGCCAACGCAGCCAGTCAAAGGTGCTGCAGCCTTGGGCCACCCAGCGTTACGCCTTCGAGATCACGGACGATCCTGACCGCGCCGAGACTCTGCAGCTTTGGTTCGATCTGGATAACACCAGCACAGCTCCGAAAGTCCTGCGACGTCAAATCAAGGAGTTCATCAAGGGTACGCCGCTGGTCTTGGGGCAGGATCCCCGATTCCAGCACTACGGGACCGACATCTTGGAAGCCCTGGCAGCCTACCTCGCCTGCGAAAACTCGCAGCAAGGTGACGCGTTTCAAGGGTATTTTGAAGCCCGCTCCAGACACTCTGGCGTAGACTATCGTGATGCTGTCGCCGAGGTGGTCGAGTTCATTCAAGAGATTCAGCGCGACTGTGAGACACTGGGCGCCCTGGAGGACACGACGCCAGGCTGGGTTGCCGAAATCGGGGAATTGCCGACCCTCGATAGGTGGAGCAAAAAACCGTCGGTCAAAGCGCCCAGCATATCAGAAGTGGCGACCCAAGCACTGCCGGCCGCACATGCAAGGCTTTGGTTGCGCAGCTTCGCACTCGTGAAATCCCAGTCGAAGGAAAATCGAGACAGGATCGTGGCATCCGTCTTGGATACGAGAGTTGGCGAAGGGCCGACGCAGCGCGAGCGAAAGCTGCTGCGGCTTGAGCGGCAGGATATTCAGAGGATCTTCGACACCGGATTGCTGGAGCTGCCAGCGAACCGGAGGGCGCCAAGCTACGAGTCGTTCAAGGTACTATGCGAGGTCTTCGCCGTCGCGATTGGCGAAAGCAGAGCCGATATGAGAAAGAAACTCGGGAACATGTTCAACGTGCTGCCACCTGGCACAACGCTTTCTGACGTGTCCGTAAGCAGGTATTGGAGGAACATTCGCGAAAAGGCCGTCTAGCACCAGGTCGACCGGTCATCGGCACCGTTTGGTATGGTAAACGGTTGATCGCCGTACGCTACCTGCGCCTGTCGTCCGCCGCCCAATCTGAGCATTGAGAGCCCCGTTCAGCGGTCGGTCCGCAGCCGGTAGTCGCCATTGGAGCAATGGGGCGCCGGACGTGGGACACATTCCGCCCGCTCCAGCCCGAAGACGGAGTTTTGTTGTTGCGACGCGTTGAATTGAGCCGTGGAGAGGGAATTGACCGGTGGTGGTCGCGAGCCGCAAAGGGTGCGGCGAAATGCAGTTCTTGAATTCTTATCCGACGTCGGAAGGAAATGCGCGTCGCCACTCGAACAGGTCAAGAACTTGACTAGCGGTAATCTCGACCAAGGGAAGGTATCGCTCAGCCCCATGGTTTTCCGCGTATCGTCGGTTTCACCGGAGCGCGTTTCCTTCGTGGTGACCATTGTACGGAAGTGGCCGATCCGCCTCAGCCGACATTGTCATTGCGACGCTCTTGAGTAGATCGAGGCGCCACCGCGGGATCGGCTCGGTCCCGTTGCGCTGTTGAGCGCGATAGCTGCACGACCAGCGTCGCGAGGTCCCTGATTCCTCAAATTGCGCGCTTTGCTAGTCGCCGACCACGGCCTCCCAAAAGATCGGGCGAGTTGTGTCTTTGGAAGTCATCCGCGCCATCAGCCGTTCGAAACTGGCGGGATCATCGACGCGGAGGTCCTTCAGCAGGACCACGAGCCTTCCGAATACCGATCGGCGCTGGTGTGAATAGAGATTGGCCAATATGTTCGCCCCAAATTCCAGGTGCGAGATAAACCGCAGCATCTGCGGCAGATGGCCTGGCGTGGTCTCCATGCTGGAAAGCAACAATGCGGAATAGATGGCCTCGACCCACGTCGTGACTTCGCCCCGACTAACCTCGACGTCCATCAAGGCCTCAATCCATCGTATGGCCGATTGCTGATGCGGCCATGACCACGCGGACAAGTCCTTGACCCGCCCGGCTTGAAAGCTGAAGAGCACCGTTGCGAGGTTATCCGGAACGAGATCGTCCTCCAGCTGGACGGCGCCGCTTTGCAGAATGGCAAACAGCATGTCGCGCAATTTGCCTTCCCGAAGACCGCGATCTTCAAAAATTCGCTTTCGGGCCTCGCAATAGCGCAACTCGGCCTGCGGATCCGCTTCAGGCGCAAAGCTCAAGCGGCCCTCATCAAATACTTGCAGGCTTACACCGGCAAAGCGGCATTTGAAGCCGTATGCAACGCTGGCCCAGCGCAGCTGCGTCGGCGTCAACTGGGCCAAAGCTGCAGGCAATACCCCGACATTGCTTTGCGCGGCATGTGCGATTAGCCCGGAATGCAGGATCACGCTAGGCGCGCCGAGCGAAAGATCAAAGGACGCAAGATCCACGCCGCCATCAGACGCCATCGGTTCCACCGCTTCGGCATCCAGCCCGGCCTGCAGGCGGCGACTGCCTTCGCCGGCCATGCGTTTTCTCAGATCACCCGCCTGCTGCAAGAAGATCTGCGCCGAGGCGGCAATTGCGGCAGCTGATTTGGTCCAGGGCTTGATAGGGATTCTGAAGGTGATCTGTTCGACGAAATGCGCCTGTCGGTCTGGCGTCGCGTCGATGATGAACGGGACGTTGGTGCCATTTTTGCGATGACGCAGGCATGCCAAATAGGCGTGATCTTTGATCACCCGGACAGTCCAAGCGCCGGCTTGCTGATGTTCCGGATCAATTGTGGTTAGCCCGGCCGTCTGGACCGTGGCCGATGGCGGCGTGGCGGCAGTTCGGAATTCGGGCGGGAAGGGCTTTGGCTCGGCGACAAACCCAAGCGGCGCGCCCACGGTGACATCAGGCGCGCTTGGCGCGACCGATTTGGAGAATATGGCAACGTCGACGTCGATGGGGACCCCATTCTTTGCAGAGTCCGACGTCCGGCATACCTCGTCCGTATCCGGACGGATGCTCGTCAGGTACATACTGTCCCACTGCCTCTTTTTTGTTTTGGCCATGCTAGCGGAGCGGCGAATCACCGACAATGCCGAAGGCATTGCTACCGGGGCCATTGGGCCGACCCTGGGCTGGTTTTTTGAAATTTTGTGTTCAAATTGAGACAGTTAAGGACCTGCGATCTCCCAAACATGACCCAACCCTCCTTTTTTCGGCTTCGGTTCATCATACTGTGCTTCAACGGGAGCCCTGCGCAGTCCCGTCGGGCGAAGTAGCGGCTGCGGCAAGGCATAGCGCGATAGAGCGAACAAAAAGAGAACAAAAGAGGCGCAAACGGATCTTTGTCATCCGCGGAAGCTCAAGCCGCCCTGCTCCCCAGAATTTCTTGTGTTTACCGGTGGTCCGCGTCTAAGAAAAGTTGAAGGGTCTGGGGCGTAACGAACAATCATGTTGGTATTTCGGGTTGGTCACGAATTCTCGGCCGGTTGGCCGTTGGACGACTTCGACGTCGCACTTGAACTCACCTTCGATGAACCGGCTGGCCCAAAAAAACGCACCGTGACCGTTCAGAGGCGATTGGTTCGGCTCGACAACAATGAATTTCGCAGCGATCCGAAGTCCGCCGATGCCGACTCTCGCTATCCCGACGTTCATGGGGCCGCCACCGATGTCGGGTTGAAGATCGTCAGGGGCGGGGAGGACCTGGCCGAGCTATGGCTGTCGGGTCGCGAGTACAAGGATGTTCTGGCCGACAAACGCGTTATCATCGAGCTGGGTCGGGGGGGCGCATTTCGCAAGGCGCGTGCGCCAATAGGGGAGCCGGAAGCGCGGAAGCCAGAGATCATTGGGGCAGGTGGCGACGCGGTCGTCTTTCCGATTGGCCGAGGTTCGCTAAGGGACTGGGGCAAAAAGGGCGCCATGTCGGTTTCGTTGCGCCGCAGCTTTGCCAAGACAAGTTCGGCACACGCCAAAGCAACCCCTGCGGTCCAAGATATGCTGATCTATCCGCATGCGGAAAGCACACTGGTGTATCGAGACTGTAGAACCTGGAGGATTTGCGGCGATACGACCCAAGTTGGTCCAGAGCGGGATCTTGGGCTACGATATTCGATGCACATGCTCGAGGACGATGAGTCTTGCCTCAATGAATTGCTGAAAGCCAACGACAGCCTGCGAAATCGCTTGGGACCTGACCAAATTACGGTGACGTCAACGCAATATGTGGCCTCAGGATTGCTTGGGCGAAAGCCACCGGGTGAGACGGAGGCGGACCTCGCCTTGCCGATCGACAAGACCTGTTTTGACGGTTGGCACCTGATTGAGATTTCAGAGGAAAACGGCCATTTCACCAAGCGTCGCCTGGCCACACCGGCGACGGGCGGTCATGAGTTCAGATTCGCCAAGGGTTTTGAAAGTAACGCTGCAGCGGTCGCTTACTTGGCGTCTTCGCCCGCGATCAAGTCAAGGGCCACGGACCTCGGCGAAGGTAAGTTATTACGAGTTCCGACCATAAAGCCGATCCCGCGAGGTCAGAACGAGGCGGTCGGCCAGTGGACGGTGGAATTCGAGACTGGTCCGCCTGGCAGCACTACCGCGCTGACGCAGGACGTGTATTTGCATCTTGGCGTCGATAGGCAGGCCATGTTGTTGATCGACTTTGGGTCGTTTTCAAGGCTCATCGAATTGCGCCTTCATGGGAACGGCAAAGCCGGTCCGGAGGTGCACAGAGTTCCAGTCGGGCCGATAATTGACGCCCCGTTTGTCTCGGATCATGAGGGCCTTTCGGAATTGGTGGTTAGCAAGGCTCTGCTCGGCGCAAGGCGTGCGGATTTCACTGATACCGCGTTTCGGCCTGAGACGAATCAAAGGGACTTTGGTATTCCCGTCGAAGATGATCCTGATTTAGTGTCGTTGGCCGGGAATGCAGCCCCCCCGCCCGGCGTCGGTGGTCCGGCGGATCCCAACCGTTGCGCCTATTCGCCGGTTTTCAAGTCGGCGGTTTTCAGAGGTGACAAAAAGCTACGGTTGCCGAAAGGCGATGGGACTCCCGTTTACGTCGATCTGCCCGAGACCTTCAGGAGTGTCTTTCAATACTTGTTGGCGGAAGCCTTGTCGTCAGACGCACTCAAAGTACCGCTGGCGCGTTTTGCGGAAGTTCAGCTGATGAGCGGGTCCAAATCGGCAACGACCGGCGGCGGCGCGTTTATTGATGAAATGGTGTTAGGGATCGTGCTAACGCATCCCGGTTTCATTACGTTCGACACCCATCGGTTGTTGACCAATCAGGTAACCGACATTCTGTCGCGTTTCCACCTGGACGGTAATTTGCTCAAATCTTGCGGACTGCTCGGCGATCCAAAACTCCACATTGGGTTGGTGCGCGCATTCCCGGAACCTGTGGCCGCGATCATGCCCGTATTGGGCAGTGTAGTGAACAAGAACCGCCCGATTGCGTCGATCGACTGCGGCATGCGGACCTTCGACCTTGCGTTGCTGAAGCCTACAGGGAACCCAGACCACCCATACACATTGGTCGAGTGCTGGGGAGCTGATCTTGGCGGACGGCGCCTGGATTATGCACTGGTCGACGCCTTGAAGTGCATGCTGCTCGAGACCTTGGAGGGCAAACAATTCGCCGACGAAATGCCTACGTCGGACAAAGAGTTGGAAGACGCTTTCGTCGCAATCAAATGTGCCCAGTCTCTGCGGCGATATGAACGTATGCAATCGGTCTTGAGGTCAGTCGAGGCATCTAAAATCGCCTTGGACGAAGACACCGCGGAGGCCAATTTCGTCATTGCAGAGCGGCGCGGAGTAGAAAGCGATTCCGACTGGTTTGATCAGGTGACGACCGAGCGGCTCTTAAGTGCGTGCTCGCGCACTAATGGCCCCGGGCTTCGAGTGCATATCGACAGTGCAGAACAGATCGTCCTGTCGACGTTGGTCCAATCCCTCGCCGCGTCGGATCCGGTGAAGCTCTATGTTGAGGCGGTGAAGGCGTTTTGCGACAGTTATCTTGGCGAGACCGAGGATCTCGACGTTCGGTTCTGCGGACGGGGCGCCCAAGCTGTCTTTCTGACGCCGTTGCGTGAATGGATGCAAAACGACAAGGGTTGGACGGTCAATAGCTTGACCGAGGCAAGCGCCAAATCAGTGGTGGTCGATGGGGCAGGAATACTGGCCAAAGACCACCGGATCCTATTGACCAATCACGTTCGGCTGCGCCTCAGCGTATTGCAACTCGGACCGGACGACGACATCCTGTCTGTCCAGTCGTTGGACGATTTGGACGCGAAGGAAATCACCGCGGTGGCTGGCTGCGCGTCGGTTTCTGTCGTTCCGGTTTGTAGCGCGATGGCGCGACGGATGATGGCGCGTGGCGGCAATATCCGTTGGTGGTATGAGGCATTGTTCTTGGATGGAGTCATTGAGGACCGAATGCCAGTTAAACCTGGCGAGCGCATCCGGCTGGAACGCTTCGCCGCCAGCACGGGCAGTTCGGGCAAATCGGCATTCCGGCACACTGCGATTTGGCTACAGCGCGATGTCATCGAGTGGAAGGCGACGTCCGACTACGGCAACGACATGCAGTGGCAGTTCATTTCCCACGGCGGTTTAAACCAATGACCTGATCTTTGGCGAGGCCGCTTCCGCTTGTTGCCCTTGCAGTTGTGCGCCCACGGGCTAAGACAAGATTCGCTATTCCAGAAGACGTCTGGAAAGCGCTCGGAGGCAGATTGAAAGACTACGGGCATCACCACCATCTCGTTGTTGTCGCGGAAGACGAACATGCTGCGCGGCGCTGCCTGGTCTCGTTGTTAACCGGCTTGGAGTTGTTGTGCGTGGATCAAGATCCATCTAAGGATGTATTGGATCGGATCGCATATGTCGAACCCGATTGGCCGGATGGGCTGACCCAATTCTCCGAACGTTTCGACTTCATTCTGTCGGATGGGCGTCCAACGAGGGCGCCCATGCCGCCGATAACATCGACAGGCGTGTCCGGCGAACTCAGTTCGGTCGGCGACGACCCGCCCTCGGGGACGCCCAACCTTCCGGTCCCGGTACCGCAGCCGCCGAATTTCACCGGTCTGGACTTTTTTGTGACCATCCCGGCAGATTTGGCCGGCATTCTGCCGGGACGCGGCGCTCCCGAAACAACATCGGCTTGGAGCAAGATCAAGGACATCTACCGGAAGGCGTCTGAGGTGCCGAATGCGCAGCCGTCGCCGAATGCCGACCAACCCGGGATCGTTCGCGTGCGGGTCACCGGTCATGTGGTGGCGCAGTTCTCGCTTCTGTCCGACGCGCCGAACTCTTTTGACCGAGAGATACTGGACCCAATTCGAACGCATGCCGACGAGACGGAAGATGGGAGTGATCCAGCGCCGCAGAGCCTGTCGTTCCTGTTTGAGACCACGTTGACCAACGATCATCTGCCCCGAGGCATCGGCCTGACCAGGTTGGCGTCCGCGATCTTGGATCTTTCGTCGACGATCGAAGAGATGATGGTTTTCTCAAAGGTGGTTACCTGCTGCGTCAGCGACGCTCTCGCGCCCGCGAGCTATATTCCTTCGGTTGCCGGGCTGAATGACGCCGTTCAGCTATTGGCGCAAGAGCTTGTGGGGACCGAGCTTTGGATGGGAAACGCCTGGATCGATGTCTTCGGCACCATCTATTCCCGGAACTACCGAGCCAAGGTTTCGGAGCTTTGGAGCGGCCGTTGGCCGGAGGCCAGCAACGCCAGGAAGCTGCTGGAGGAAGAGGGGATCGCCATGGCTGTCGTAGACTGTGATTTTGGCGGGCTGAACATCGATTCAGCAGAGATTGCGTATATCCTGTCGCGTGGGCCGCAGAGGGACAAGTTTGTGTCAGCCGACCGGATGCGACACACGGTGTTCGGTCAAGACGCGCTGGAAGTTGCGCGCGCGGCGTTGGGCTCTGACGTCGGCCAGGCCGATATCGGCGCGTTGCGGAATAGTTGGCGGCCGTACCGAACGCGATCGCTTCTGATGTCCTGCCTCAGTGGCAATCACTCCATGGCTCGCACCTTCCGCGACGAACACCAGATCGTGGTACCCGGTGCGACTTGAAATGCCCGCATAATTGAAGAATGCTCGCCGCAGTGGTTTTGAAACAGGCGCGGCGTTGAGCGAGCTTGCAGATACAGAGAACTATCTGGACAGCCCGAGGGCCCGCAACCATCAGGCCGATTGGTACCGAGAACGGCTTTTGGTATTCGTCCCAGACGTCGACGACCAACAGGGCGGCGGTGGGGATCAGCCCAAAATAGTCGAGGCGGTTCATTCCGTCGTGTCGGTCGTGGAGGCGTCGTTCCTAGAAGTCTATCAGCGGCTCTATGCGCCGATGGTTCACTATGTTTGCGTCGGCTCGGCTCTTGCGGGGAACTCGCACAAAGCGCGGATCAGCGATGCGCTGAAGAAGTTCTCCGAACAGGAGGGGCGGCTTTTTCTGCCGCGCTTTCACGACAGCATGCGCACCGACAACCGACTTGGCGGCACGTTTCTGGGTGCTGCGTTGTTTGTCGGTCGCGAAAACGAACACCCGCGCGGATATGTGGCCATCGAAATCGCGCATCGCGATGACGCGGAAGAAAGATACGAAGCGCGCGCCAATTTCTCCGATTCAGACTCGCAGCCAGCTGCGTTCTTTCAGGGGCAGGACCGAATGGTCGGCGGGTTCGACCCTGGTTTACCGATCGTTTTCCGGATCGACTCCAATCGCGCGCATCTTCTCGATAGCAACAAACTGCTGCTTATCCTGCCGACCACCATTGACAGCATCCGGCCAAGACTGGTGATTTCGACGCTGGCGCGGGGCGCTGCGGCATTGCTGGCGGCCAGTCCGAACGTCGCCGATGAAATGCCCCAATTGAATTCGATCGTTCCGTTGTTCAGCAGTAGCGCGCCGGAAAACGAAACACTGAGCGAAATCGCGTTCGATGACGAGACCCAGGAGGCCCGTGTCTCTGCGAAGTCGTGTCTGGCAAGTGGTGCTTCGGATTATCGCGCGACCGTACGGATCGTTCCGAATGACGCCGAATGCCGACTGCGCCATGCGCCGCCGCGGGGTGTCGACAACTGGTTTTCGATCATTGGCCTGTTGTTACCGAGCCCGGTTGCCGACAACGAAGCCACGGAGGTGTGCATCAACCTGCGAAACGATGGGCAGCTTCTGGCGCATCCGCTTGATGCTTTGGCCAAGTGCATATTGCTGCGTCCTTCGAGAGGGTGGAAAGGCAAGGTTTTCGGCCTGTTCGGGTCGCTCGACGAGGCGATCTTGGCGGATCAGTTGGGCCTGAACGATATCGTGGAACTCAACAAGCGAATGGACTTCGAGAGCGTAGGAGAAAACCACAGGATTGCGCTTTTGTCGGCGCGACAGGGATTGAACTTCAAGATTCAGAACCCGTTTCACAGCAAGACCAATCAGGGGTTTCTCTCGGCCTTCGGCAACCGAAAGGATTATTACCTCTTTCAGCCACGAGACGACACGCGGGTGTTAGGGTATATGGCAAGCCCGACGCGACACAGCTATGACCCTGAGACCGAGGAAGCCGGAAGCGACACGCGCCGACGTCGATCCACCGTGAGGTTTTCCCGCTCGGCCGAGCCACTCAACGAAGGCGTTTGCCTGGACTGGCTGGACGAAGCGGTTCAAATCACACACCTGCGGCCGGGCGCGCGCGCACGTCCCGAAATGATCGGGTTGGCGCAGTATTGGAACGAGCAGCGGGTGCGCATACATCGGTCAACGGCGGCTCGGCAGACTCTCGAGCTATACCGTGACCACGACATGCAACCCTATGACCTGACCCTTCTGGAGAGCCTGGAGGAACGCGACGACAGAGTCCGGTTATTGCACAACGATGTGATACGGCTGGGCCCGTTGATCTGCAGATACAACAACGTCCCCGCGATCCGATGAGGTTGATGCTACGCACGATCGTCGTTCTCGTCGCCTGCGGCGCCTTGGGCGTATATGTTGCGCAGGGCCTTGTCGCTAGTTCTGTCGAGGTCGAACGGCTGAACGAGGTCTGGATTGAGAAGGCGGAGAAGGCTTCGCAGAACAGCATCACCGACCAGCTGTTCAGAAGCGCCGTCGCCGAAGGCTTGATTCGCTACTACGCTCGCACCGATGAGCTTGTAGTCATGACGCCGCGGGAATTTCAGGTCATGCGGGGCGTCGAACCAATTGAGACTGATGAGTTTGTCCTGCCCTCCGACATTCGTGACCGAGGCGATCTGACCAGCCGTGATGCCGCTCGATTCCCGGCGGATGTAGCGATGGACCTGTTGTGGCGGTCGCGCGGCCCGGGCGCCGAAATCAGACAACTGATCGACAACCTTCTGTCCAGCCGAGTGATTATCGCCGTCCGCGATTCTGGGCTGACCGGGTCTTGCCGCGCGCTCGACGAAGAGCAATGCCGGGAATCCCCTTGGACCATACAACTGACCTTCCCCGATCCAGAATCCGACAATTTGGCCGCTTCGGCCGAGCCGGGCAGCCCGTCGCCTTCGGCTGCGATGCGGATTGCATCGCCGGATCCGACTGTATTTTCCGCCTTGGCCCGGGGCACTACGACCCCATTTAGCAACTGGTCATTCGCCGATGGGCGTGAGATTGCTGCCAGTACCTTCCTGCTGCAGCCGCAGAGCGCCCAAGCGGCCGGAAACGGAGAGGTCTTGATCGACATAATTGGGCGAAACATTCGCGCTCCGATTGATGCCAGCCTTAGCTATTTTTGTTTTGACACTGGCACCCGTTCCGTGCGGTTGGCGCCCTGTGATGACCCAGACCGGGCCGTCGCGGCCAGGATTAGGATGCCTTGGGACGGCAGGGATACGCCGCCGAAGATCACCGTTCGCGCGCTGGAATTGCCTTTGGTGTCGGATTCGGTGCGCGCCACGATCACCGGGCAGCGCGACCCGCAAAGCCAAAAGCGCGGCGACTTGCCGCCGCCGCAACAGATTCGCTTGGACGACCGGCTAAGCCTGTCCTGTCGGCCTGAAAGCGACACCTGCGATCCGATCCTGGAAACTACCTATCGGCTGAGCCGTTTGTCGCGAGACTTGACGTTGCAGCGATCGTTCGCCGAGCTCGAAACCTCGGATCCGGACACTACGCCTTCGGAAGAAATGGCGGCTCCGCCTCCGGTGGAGTTGAATTCGGAGTTTGTGGAGTTGGTGGGGCCGGATGAATTCGCGCTGACCAAAACCGCGCTCGAGCTCGAACTGGTGCCTTCGATCGGGTTGCCGGGAGTGGCGTTTGGGACCTATCTCGGCTTTCTGCAAAATCTGCCCAGCGGGGTACAGGCGCAGGATTTGCGGCTGACCTTCGACAAGCAGCTGCAAGAGATCACACAAGGTACGCTGCGTGATTTTCTAAGCGGCGGGGAGTTCCCCGCTCAGCAGGATCGATTGATCGCCGGCGTGGAGGATCGGAGACGGGCGGCGCTTGTCCTAGTCGACCTTGCTGATGGGATCGATCAAGGCGCCGTTCGCGCCGCGGTCGGCTATCCGTTCTTCACCGGCGAGGCGAGCCTTTGGGATCTGCAAGCCCGCGCCCGGGAAGCCGAGGGGTCCAGCACGATCGCGGCGCCGGCCTGGCGCGGGTTGGATTCACGTTTCCAGCCGGGGTCGAGTTTCAAGATTGTCTCCGCGCTGTCACTGGCGCGCACGGCGGCCGGTTCGACTCAGAATGTGCCCGCCGAGGTCCGAAGCAGAATCGAACGTGTTTTTCTGGGAGCCGGCGAGGAATATTACGATCGAGAGATTGGCCTGGACCTGGGCAGCCGGGCGGTGCCGATCAACCGGTCGCGTGTCGGTGGACTGGATAGCTTCGATCTGCGCGACCGCGGTGCGCGGGTCTACCCGATCGATCAGAGTGTCCATTCGGCTTGCGGGCGCGATGACTCGTTCTTGTACGGCGTTTGCGAGGCTCTGGCCCGATCTTCCAATATCTGGTTCGGGTTCATGTCCCTGTTCGAGAATACGAACACGATCGAGGCACTTTACGGAACCAGTGGCGCGCCGCCGCAATTCACGGGGGCTGGTCAGACCCTGCATGCGCTCGGGCTTGCGCGAGGCTGGCCCTTGGTTCGGCTGCCGGCCGGAATCGATCCCGCAGCGACCTTTGCGCCTCAGATCGAGGCTCCCTACCTTGCGTCGGCGCCAGGATTGGGTCGCGGCGTTTTGGTGCCGGATCCGCGAGGTCTGCACGAGTTGAACCTGGCTCTCAACGGCTACGGTCAGAATGCGCAGGTCACGCCCTTGGCTATGGCAACAATTGCTGGGTCGATCGGCTTGGGTTATCGGGTTTTGCCGTTCATCGCGCGGACCGAGGATGCGGCACCGGCAGGCCGCGAGCTATTCTTGCCCAATGACAGCCGGTCGCGCGCCTTGTTGACGGTCATTCGGCAGGGCATGGCCGCCGTGATGAAACCGGGCGGCACCGGGTTCTCGGGCTTCGGACGGGCTGGACCCGAGGCGGTTGCGATGCTTCCTCGGGTGTTTGGCAAGACCGGCACCGCGGAGATTGGCAGTGTACGCGGCCAAACCGCATTCACCCACTGGTTCGTGGGCTGGGTCGATGGCATCGACGGCCGTCCCGAATACGCGTTCGCCTGCGCAGTCAGCCATGTGGATGGCGGCTCGCCGTGTGCGACAATAACCGCGGAGTGGCTGAAGCGCGTACAACGGGCCGGGCGGCTGTGAGCAACTCGCTTGATGCCCGGCTTCGTGGCGCAGCTGGCGCGTTGTTGGTCGCCGCCGCCAGTATCGTCTTTGTCGCAATCGGCGTGCTGTGGTTCTTCTTGTTTTTTAACGAGATGTCTGACCTGCCTCGGGTGGCGGTTCTGGAATACGCAATTGTGGACACGGGCGGCACTCCCGAAAACGTGGTCGAGCACAGCGTGTTCCTCGGCCACGAGGCGCTGGGCCAGATGCCGCTGCGGGGAGAAAGCGCAGAGGCGCGGCATATCGAGGTGCTCTATACGCCGCAAGGCGAGTTTCGCCTGCGCAATGTCGCCACCGAGCGCCGGCTTGGGCTGCAATACGACCGATTTTTCTTGACCGATCGGACCTATCTTCTGCGCGATGGGGATCGGATCAAACTGGCCGGGCAGACCCTAGATGTCGCGCTACCGGACTCGGATCGGCTGATTTTGACACGAGAAGACGGCGCGACCCTACTGGAACTACCGCAAAGCTACTACCGAACCGACGCGTTGTCGCAGGTCTGGTACGATTGGATATCTTTCTCGGCATCATTGGGTGGTCGACTGTCGCATGAGCCGGCGCGTTGGGGAGAACGTTTTGGACCGCGCGAGTTGATCGAAATCGTTTTGCAGCGGGATGCGGCCCCGCCAATCGTCGTTCCGTTCGCGGAACTGCCCGAAAATGCGGTCACCATTCGTCGGTTGGGTGGGCAATTTCTATTGAGCCTGCGAAATGCGCGCGCTATCGGCATCTGCCGAGCGGCCGGCCCGTGTTTCGAGCTTGGGCGCCAGGCTTGGCCCGTTCGCGGTGACCCGGTCCTCGGCGACTTGCGCGAGATCATAGTCGGGCGAACCACGTATTCCGTCGATGCCAATGAACGGCAACTGAGGCTCGAGCCGATCGGTCGCGCGCATTGGCAGACCCCGGAATATGTCAGCGAGATCAGGGACACGTTGCCACGGAAAGAGGACGTGATCGTGGACTGGACGAACACGCCGTTCCACCGTGGTCTTCCGGCTGGGCCCGACGCCGGGGTCCTTGCACAGGCGATCGGATCGCTCAAGACGCTGGCGCAATTCGGCGGGCCGGTTGCGGCATCCGTACCGTGGGTGGCGCTTGGCTTGCTGACGCTTTTGGTCATCATCGGCATCGACGAGCATTGGGTTCGACGGTTCTTTGTTGGAGTGCCCAACGCCACGCTTCTCACACTGGCGCTTAGCCCCGGCCTTTCGACCCTGCGCGGTCTAGACACGCTTGCACCGATCGAGATCCTCGCACTTCTTCTAGCGATTGGGACAATTCTGCCCTTTGGGGTCAATTTCGTAGTCTCTGGACGTCGCGCCGGGTTGGGCTCAGAGGCTCTTTTTCGCCAAGCTACCCAGCTGAAAAGCAGCGACCGATCGGCCTTTCTATTTCTGCTCGCTGTCACAGCTCTGACGTCGGTGATCCTAGTCACCTCGCATGGTAGCGCGAAAGCGGGAAACATGGGCCAGAACACCGGCGCAGCAGTTTTTTCGGTGATCGGTCTTTTCGTGCTATCGGGCACCATAATGACACGTAGTAGCAGGTCGCTGGCGTTTGCGGTGTTCTGGGCGGCATTGATGGTTGTGGTCGGACTCGGCACGATATCCCTTGGCCGATTGGCGCTGGGGCAGGATATGGCCCGGTACCTTGAGCTTTTTCACAAACACCTCGCAGTCCTCGGGATCATCGCCGCCGTCGCAACGTGGTTCGGCAGCCTACGACTTGACGTGATCATTCGTGGCACGAAGGTGATTTTGTACTTGGTGACCGAGGATCTTCGAATTTCCCCGTTTCAATTGGTCTTTGCCGCCGTGCCAGCGGCCATTGGCGCCCTGATTATTGTGCCCGAGTTCTTGGTCAACAGCCCACCCTCGGTACGAGTTCTGTATGACGGAGAGATTTCCAGATTGGTCGCGAAGGCGACTGTCATCTTCGCCGGCTTGGTGATCTTGGCCTTCGGGACCTGGGCTTGGTATCTCGGCCTAAGGCGCAGCAAAGAGGTCGCCGGGAAGGCCGGAGCGGCGGGGTTTCTGCACCGCCGCCGAAATGTGCTGTCGCCGTGGTTTCTGATTCCATCGCTAGTACTGGCGGCCGTCGTCTATGTCACACCGGAAACCGGAATTGCGGGCTTACAACCAAGTGAAGCGACGAAGACCTGGCTGGCATTTCTTTTCGCACTGCTGCTGGCCCGCTGGGTCCAGTCCAAGGCGTGGCGTATGCCGTTCGAGCAAGGCAAATCGCGCAGCAGCATCTTGATCACCTGCCTTTTGTTGGCGGTCGTGTTCGCGATCGGAAGTTACATCAACTTCGATTTGTCGCCGGCCGCGATCGTGCTGATGATGGCGGCATGCATGACTGCCATGATCGGTTTGGAATGGCTGCGCGGTCTGATCCCACGTCGTTATCTGCTGCCTGCGCTCGTCTTGATATTCGGCCTGCTTTGGTTTTCGGGCGGCGGGCTTTCAACGCCGGAGGCTGTCGTCGTGGCTGGCCCCTGCTATCCCCCGATTTTTTTTGTTATTTAAATAAATCAGAATGTTTCCCCAGATATCGCGCGTACCGCGTCGCAAAAAATGGAGTACATACGCAGTGCGAAAAAAATGCGATCGAATTTCTCTCTCGTATGTATACATGTACGCCCCTGGGACTCAAGAGATTGATGGCACTACATCCAATTCGGCGGCGGCGGAGAGAAAGCGCTTTTCTCTTTCTCTCTTCTTTGGCGCCCCGAGAGGAATTGACGCCCTTCCTCTCTACACTCTTGTCTCGTCTTCCTCGGAACACTTTCCACTTCCGTCCCGGCCTCCGAGGGGAGCGCTAGCAAAAAAGCCATGCTCTCCCGAGCAATCTTCCTCCTGTTGTCTTCCTCCTCCTCCCTCTCCTCCTCTCACCCTCCCTCCTCCCCCTCCTCCTCCGACGCCGACTACTACTACGAGCCCTCCTACTCCGGCAACGACACCTACACCTACTACGACGGAGAATACCCCTCTTCCACGAACGCCAGCTCCTCCTCCTCTGCCCCGTTCCCCATGCCGGCCTTCACCGGCGGGGGCGGGGGCGACAGCTTCGGCGTCTGCGACTGCGCAGTGTGCCAGGCCAAGCCGGAGATGCGCCCGCCCGACTACTCCCCGCTCAGCAGGTACCTCTGGAGCCAGAAGATGCAGCCGACGCCGGAG
>JASJCA010000084.1 GCA_030066215.1 Rhodobacter sp.
CCTCCGCAGTCACCTTACCCACCTTGGGCCTGGCCCGCTGTTGCGGCGTCGGATTGTCCGGTGGTGTGGACCCTGCGGTCTTGGATGTCATGACACACTCCTGTCAAAGCATGGCACCGCACTGGCCTGTTTGCCAACAGACTCGGCGGTGAAACAGACATCCTTTCTTCGCGTACAAGCTTGCTTCAGGTGAGGTACAAGGGCAAGGGAGGAGTATGGCAGCTAATCCCGCAATCAAGCCTCCACCAATTTCGCCTCAAGGTCGTTCGGCAGAGCCTAGCCAGCGAAGCCGGATTACCCATTTCAGCAAAATGACCCAAATGCTGCACCGCAGTACCGACGTGATACCGACGTGATACAGAGAGCCGATTTCGGCGCCGATTTTGGCCGCGGGGCAACACTTCTCGGGCGCGGCAACGCCGGCCCTTTGCCCGCAGGCGGCAACTTTGCTATGGCTCCCTGCGTGCTTGTCTGGGAGGAACCTCATGCCGCGGTATGAGTACAAGGTCGTGCCCGCGCCGAAAAAGCCGGGAAAAATCAAAGGTGTCAAAGGCATAGAGAACAAGTTCGCGGCCGAGCTCGCGACCTTGATGAACACCTATGGCGCCGACGGCTGGGAATACCAGCGCACAGACACCCTTCCCTGCGAGGAGCGCCAGGGCTTCACAGGGCGCACCACGACCTTCCAAAACATGTTGATTTTCCGTCGTGAAATCAGCGCCTTGGCCGAAGAAGCGGCGCCCGAGACTCCAACAGTCGAGGCCGAGACGATGCTTGCCGCCCCCAGCTTTCGCTCGACTGCCGCCGCGCCCGCGCTTGCCGCCACCCAGCCCGAAGGCCACCCTCCTGCCCTGGGGTCGGCAGAGCATCCGCAGCCCAACGACAGCACGCGCGCGCCCGACATCGCCGCACAATAGGCGACCGAGTTTTCCCAGAAAAGTCAGGTATTTGGCGAGCTCTCGCCCTCAATCTGCAGCGCCAGCGCGTGAATTCGCCCGACCAGCTCTTTGCCCAAAGCGTCATGCACGGCCCGATGCCGCGCGATGCGGCTCATCGCACCAAAGGCCTGTGCCGTGATCCGCACCCGGAAATGGCTCTGACCTCCCTCCTGGTATCCGGCATGCCCTCGATGCGCCTCGCTTTCATCCACAACCTCTAGTGTGGACGGCGCAAAGGCCGCCCTAAGTTTGGTCTCGATTTCCTCGGCCACGCGCATTTTATCGATCAGCCCCCTTCCTTCTTGCCGCGAAATCCATAGACTCGTGCGACCGAGTCGAAAAGGCAGAGCAGCATGACCAATTCCGATCCTTTCGGGTTCGACCTGCGGGTCTCGTCGGCCAAGAAGCGGCAAACGCGTGGCAAGCGCGGCATGTCGGGGGCCTTCGAGACCTCGACCCGGGCGTGCGAACACCCTGGCTGCCAGGAAGCCGGTCAGTACCGCGCGCCCAAATCGCCAGACCACCTCGACGAGTATTTGTGGTTCTGCAAGGACCACGTGCGTGAATACAACCTGAGGTGGAATTTTTTCAACGGCACGACCGAGGAAGAATTCCAGGAACAGATCGACAAGGACCGGGTCTGGGGCCGGGAAACCAAGCCATTCGCCAAACCCGGAGATGAGGCGCGCGCGTGGTCACGGCTCGGCATCGACGACCCGCACCAGGTCTTGGGCGAAAACGCGACCCGCAACCCCGGCAAGTCGATCACCGGCACCCGCAAGCTGCCGCCGACGGAGCGGCGCGCGTTGGATATCCTGGAAGCCAGGGATCACTGGACCAAAGCGGAAATTCGCAAGCAATACAAAAGCTTGGTCAAAGACTTGCACCCGGACATGAACGGTGGTGCCCGAGAGGACGAAGATCGCCTGCAAGAGGTGGTTTGGGCTTGGGACCAAATCAAAGACAGCCGGAATTTCCAGTCCTGACATCAAGTCCGTTTCGCAGCGCAGAACCACGCGCGATACAACTAACGACAGTCGCCTGACCGAAGCCGCGACGCCGCGACATCGCATCGAAATCCGCTTTGGTGCGCACTGCCACCTGCACCTTCCGCTGACGTTGACCTTCCTAGCTTGATCCTCCATGAAGACGCCCGGCGTGGACCGAGGCCCGCGCGATGCGAATCCCTCTCCCGAAGACGAGGACTGAGATGGCGGACGGTACGATGGATGTGACGGCGAGACCCACCGAGGACATTTCGGTCCGCGACGTGTTCGGCATCGACAGCGACATGGTGGTCAAAGGCTTCGGCGACCGCACTGATCGGGTTCCGGAATTCGACGCAACCTACAAATTCGACCCGGATACGACACTTGCCATCCTCGCCGCGTTCAGCCGCAATCGCCGCCTGATCATCCAGGGCTACCACGGTACCGGCAAATCGACCCATATCGAACAGGTGGCCGCCCGGCTGAATTGGCCGACGGTCCGGGTCAATCTCGATAGCCACATCAGCCGGATCGACCTGATCGGCAAGGACGCGATCAAACTTCGTGACGGCAAGCAGGTGACCGAATTCCAGGACGGCATCCTGCCCTGGGCGCTGCGCAACCCCACCGCTATCGTGTTCGACGAATATGACGCCGGCCGGGCAGATGTGATGTTCGTGATCCAGCGTGTCCTGGAACATGACGGCAAACTGACATTGCTCGACCAGAACGAGGTGATCACGCCGCACCCCTTTTTCCGCCTCTTCGCCACTGCCAACACCGTCGGGCTGGGCGACACGACCGGGCTTTATCACGGGGTGCAGCAGATCAACCAAGCGCAGATGGACCGCTGGTCACTGGTGGCGACGCTGAACTATCTCAGCCACGATGCCGAAACCGCGATCGTCCTGGCCAAGAACCCGCATTACAACACCGAGCGCGGCCGCAAGCAGATCGCGCAGATGGTGACGGTGGCGGACCTGACGCGTACCGCTTTCATGAACGGCGACTTGTCGACCGTGATGTCGCCGCGGACGGTAATCAACTGGGCGCAGAACGCCGAGATCTTCCGCAATATCGGCTATGCCTTCCGGGTGACCTTCCTCAACAAGTGCGACGAGCTGGAACGCGAGACGGTGGCCGAATTCTATCAGCGATGCTTTGACGAAGAGCTTCCTGAGTCGGCCGCCTCGGTAGCGATGCCGTAGATAGGGCGGCGCGGCGGAGGGAACTGGCGGATTTCGCTGGAAACCACCCGCCTATATCCCGCAGATTGGCGGCACGCCAAGAGGTGAGGACACGCTATGTTCAGGCCGACACCAACGCCCCCCGCCGAGCCGGTAACCAGCACCGCCTGGACCATTTTGTCCAACGTCGGCGCGTTTATCCAAGCCAATCCCTGGCCGTCCCTTGCGGCGTTCGTCATTGCCTGGCTATTCGCGGTGCCGTCCGCCCGCGCCTCGCTGCAGCGTGGGTTCCAATCCTTGGGCATCACAAAGATCACCGCGTCGGAAATTGAGATCGCGTTCGACACCGAAAGCCGAAAGGTGATCGAGCGAGATATCCAACAGGCCTTTGGAGATATCGAAAAGTTCCGCGAAAAGGGGCGGGCGGCCGTTCGGATGGAAGTGCGCCAGCTCGGCATCGCAGCCGAGTTCGACCAACTGATGCACAATATCTTCTATACCAAATTCCGCGATAAATATGGCCGGATGAACACCTACACAGGGAAAGAGATCAACGCCCGCGCGACCATCCACATCCAAGATCTCGTATTCTCGACCCAACTGTTCCAACTGCTCGACTACTTCGCCTTCGTCCGGGGAGAGGGGTTCGGCCGGGCCTTGTCGACCCGCTATGGTATCATCGGCCGTGTTTGGCGTTCGGAAGAGCCGGCTTCGGCCGGCGGGTTGACCGATCGTGTCGCAACGGATTCTTCCGCCCAGCTCTCGGCCAAAGAGACCGAAGCACAGATCACTGAAATCCAGAAAGAATGGGGCATGAATAGGAAAGAGGCCGTCGACAGAATGCAACGGCCATCCTATTGCTGCATCCCGATCCGAAGCCAACACGGCAAGACGCTGGCTGTTCTCTACATCGACTGCAACGTCGCAAATTTCGGCTGGCAGGAGAACAGAGCCGCGGCCGAATTGGACTCGCTAGAAAAGGCCTGCGCCGAAAAACTGAAGGCCTCTCAGATACCCAAGCTGCTCGAGCAACTCGACGGCAACATCGCCAAAAGCGCCCCGCGCGTGGACGAAGAAAGCATGGCATGATCACGCTGACCGAATACGGTGCGCTGGCTGACGAGTACTACAACGCCAGCGCGCATCCGACTTGCGCGAACTTCCGCCGGATCAGCCTCGACTTCATCGCCGCGCGGATCTCGTCTGCGCCGACCGCATTCTCCACCTGCCTGGAAATCGGCGCCGGGCGCTCGGTTTTGGCCGAGTTGCGGGCTGGTGGGGTGTTGAATTGCGACCGATTGGTGGTGACCGATCTGCACCCCGAGATGCTGGCGCATTCCGATGCGATGTCAGCGGTCGTGGATCAAACGCTCGCGCTCGACATCTGCGACCCAACTCAAACAAAGGGCTTCGCGGCAAAGGCGGATTTGGCAGTGGCGAGCCTTGCCGATCCATACGACGATGCCTCTTTCTGGAGCGGGCTGTCTGATGTCGTGGCGCCGGGCGGAGACGTCATCGTCACGACCCCGTCGTTGGAATGGGTGCGTGCGTTCCGCGCCGGCGAACCCGGCGACGAAATGAGCGCTGCACGGTTCGAAACGGCTGCAGGGCGGGTTTGGGTCCGCTCGATGGTGCGCTCGGTCGAAGAGGAGGTCGCATTGATGCGGGCGCACGGATTCGAGCCACTGACCTCGGCCAAGCTCTATCGGCCACGGTCTGGTTTCTCGCCGGCGGCTCCGAAACTCGATCCCTGGGCCGCGCAAGGGCTTCCGCTCTGCGTCGGGTACCACGCCTATCGTGCGGCAACGGTCGCCTAAGGGCAGGCGGCAGGATGCATATTGGCCTGATCGGCGGGATCGGCGTCGCGGCGACTGTGGTTTACTACCAGCGGCTGGTCGCCGCAGTAGACCGGCTGGGCGGCAAACTGGACCTGACTATCGTCCACGCAAACGTGCAGGACTTGATCCGAAACAACCTTGCCGACAATCGACAGGCCCAAGCCCGGATCTATGCGCGCCTGATTAGCCGGTTGCAGGCCGCCGGGGCGGATTGCGCCGCCATCACCTCTCTCGGCGGCCACTTCTGTTTCGACGAAACCGCGGCACTGTCACCTCTGCCGCTCGTCTCGGCCGTCGCGCCCTTGGACGAGTTCATCGCAGCCGAAAGGCTGCATCGCGTTGGGCTGCTGGGCACTCGGGTCGTGATGCACACCCGGCTTTACGGCCAATTACAACGAACCCGGGCGGTGGTGCTGGAGGACGAGATCGAGACACTGGGCCAGAGCTATCAGGACATGGCGGTGGCCGGCACTTGCAGCCCGGCACAAAGAGCCCAATTCCTCGATGCGGGCCGCCGTCTTGTGCATGACCATGGCGCCGAGGCAGTCGTGCTGGCGGGAACCGACCTGAACCTGGCCTTCGAGGGGCAGGACCCAGGCTACCGGGTGGTCGACGCGCTCGACATTCATGTCGACGTTCTGGCGCGGATGTCCGTCAATTGAGCTCCGCCGCGACGCGGCAACGGTCTGTGTGCCTGCGCGCGTCTCCCGACCACAACATCTAGAAATTTTGAAGCACGATGCATCGTTGATCGACGAAGAATTGCGCGTATTGTTCAATACATGGGCGGATTAAAAACTCTGTTCTTCGCTCTGTTCGTGGTTCAGGCCACTGGTGCCCTTGCGCAAGCTGCCTCTGGGACGCAGCCTCATCTTCGTCTCTTCGCCACCTGCGCCGGCCGCTTGTCCGCGTCGATGGAGCACCTGTGGCTGTTTGACGGCCCGGCCTCGGACAGCACGCAATCCGCGCGCGATCAGGTGCTCGATCTCATCGCAGCCGTCCTGCCACCCGGTCGCGAAACCGACGTTCTAGCCTGGCAGATCGAAGCCAAGGCTGCCCACGCTAACCTGCTGCACCGCGCCGTCTTCAACCTCGACCCTAACGACGCCGCCTGGGCACGTCGCATGGCCGACCGGCACACTGCGGAGTGTTGGGCATTCTTGCTAGGCTGATCGCGGTCGAAATCGCCGGACGATCCATTGAGCGACAGCGACCGCGCGTCCGACCGCCGCGCATTTGCCTATGGATTCTTGCCTCCGGGGCTTAGATAAAGCGGGCGAAAGGATCGCCCATGCCGAGCCGCCCCACCGACAACCCCGCCGAGCCGTTCAAAAAGGCTTTGGCCGAGGCCACCAAGGTCATCGCTGACGATCCTGAACTCGCGGTCAGCTTCACCGTCGACCCGCCGGGCATGACAAACGACGCCGTGCGGCTGCCACAGGTGAGCCGCCGGATGACCAAGAACGAGGTGCTTTTGGCCCGCGGCACCGCGGACGCGTATGCGCTACGGCTGAAATATCACGACGAGGGCACCCACAACCGCTATGCCCCGCAAGGCCAGATGGCACGCGACCTCTACGAGGCGATGGAAACCGCCCGCTGCGAGGCGGTCGGCGCCCGCGCGATGCCCGGCACCGCCGGCAATATCGACGCCAAGATCGCCAGCGAGGCCGACCGCCGCGGTTACGGTCAGATCACCCAGGCCTCCGAAGCGCCGCTGGCCACAGCTGCTGGCTACCTGATCCGCCATCTCGCCACAGGCCGTCCGCTGCCCGAGGGTGCGGCCAATGTCATGGAGCTATGGCGCGGTTTCATCGAGGACCAGGCCGGCGGCACGCTGGAAGACCTCGACGGCACGCTGGCCGACCAGACCGCCTTCGCCAAGTTCGCCCGGCAGATCATCGACGACCTGGGCTACGGCGACCAGTTGGGTGATGACCCCGACGAGATGTCCGACGAAGACGAGGACGAGGCAGCGCAAGACGAGGACCAGGACGAACCGGATTCCACGGGCAGCGACGAGGACCAGTCCGAGGAAGACAGCGAGGCCAGCCCTGAGGAGGCACAAGACCAGGAACAGGACGCCGCCCAGGCCCAGGTCTCGATGGACGAGATGGCCGATATGGAGATGGCGGACGAGGCCGAAATGCCAGAGGGCGACATGCCCCTGGAGCCTCCGCCGCCCGCGCCCTATTCCGAGGCCGACCCCGACTACACAGTGTTCCGCACCGACTACGACGAAGAGATCGCCGCCGAGGATCTTGCCGAGCCGCAAGAGCTCGAACGCCTGCGCGCCTATCTCGATCAGCAGCTCGAGCCGCTGAAAGGCGCCGTCGGCCGGCTTGCCAACAAGCTGCAGCGGCGGCTCCTGGCGCAGCAGAACCGGACCTGGGAGTTCGACCTCGAAGAGGGCATGCTCCATGCCGGGCGGCTTGCGCGCGTCGTGGCCAACCCGACCACGCCGCTCAGCTTCAAGATCGAGAAGGACACCGAGTTCCGCGACACCGTGGTGACGCTGCTGCTCGACAATTCGGGCTCGATGCGCGGGCGCCCGATATCGATCGCCGCGATCTGCGCCGACGTCTTGGCCCGCACCCTGGAGCGCTGCCAGGTCAAGGTCGAGATCCTGGGCTTCACCACCCGCGCCTGGAAGGGCGGCCAGGCCCGCGAGACCTGGCTGCACGAGGGCCGGCCGCAGACCCCGGGCCGCCTCAACGACTTGCGCCACATCATCTACAAGTCCGCCGACGCGCCTTGGCGGCGGGCCCGCGAACATCTCGGGCTGATGATGAAAGAGGGGCTCCTGAAGGAGAATATCGACGGCGAGGCGTTGGAATGGGCGCACCGCCGGCTGACCCAACGGCCCGAGGCGCGCAAGATCCTGATGGTGATCTCCGACGGCGCGCCGGTCGACGATTCGACCCTGTCGGTGAACCCCGCCAACTACCTCGAAAAGCACCTGCGCGACGTGATCGCGATGGTCGAGCGCCGCAAGGCGGTCGAGCTGATTGCGATCGGCATCGGCCACGACGTCACCCGCTACTACGACCACGCGGTCACGATCACGGATGTCGAGCAACTCGCGGGTGCGATGACCGAACAGCTCGCCAGCCTGTTCGACACCGACAAACGCGGCCGCGCCCGCTTTCTGGGCCTGAAGAGAGCCGGCTGAGCCACCGCGAGTCGGCGACCCGGTCAGGACTGGCCAACGGCCACGGCCAAAGGCGGTTTGTGCGTGAAAGGGGCCGCCGACTCGCAGATGCTTGGGCATGACCGCCCCCGGCCGGTCTTCTCAGCAGCAAGACATCCCGCCGAAACCCGCGCCACGCCCGCATTGCCGGGAGATCACCCGCCACTGGCCAAGCACGCCCGCAGCCGAAGGCGAGGACGGGCAAGACCGGCGTGCCGCAGGCACTCATTTTCCCAGCCGCCCCCTGGCATCGGCGCCCGTGCCAAGGCACAGTCGCGTGCAGCAGGAGGTGCGCCATGTTCCAAAGCTTCGACGCCACGACCTCGCCCGACCAGGGCCCGCCGCGGCTGGCTGCCCTGCGCGCGGAACTGGCGTCCGAGGGCCTCGACGGCTTCCTGGTCCCGCGTGCCGACGCACATCAGGGCGAATACGTCGCCCCCCGCGACGAGCGGCTCGCCTGGCTCACCGGCTTCACCGGCTCGGCCGGCTTTGCCGCGATCCTCAATGACGTGGCCGGGGTCTTCGTCGACGGCCGCTACCGGGTCCAGGTCAAAGCCCAGGTCGCGGCGGACTTCACCCCCGTCGACTGGCCCGAGACCAAACTCGGCGACTGGCTGGCCGAACACCTGCCCCAGGGCGGCAAGATCGGTCTCGATCCTTGGCTGCATACCTTGGGCGAGATCGAAAAGCTCGAAAAGCGGCTCAAAGACATCGGCATCGCGCTCGTCGAGACCGGCAACCTGATCGACCGCATCTGGCCCAATCAGCCGCCCCGCCCGGCCGCGCCGGTGACGAAGTATCCCAAAGAGATCGCCGGCGCCGGCGACGAAAGTAAACGCGCCCGCATCGCCGATCTGCTGCAAGAGGCCGGCCACAAGGCCGCCGTCCTGACCCTACCCGACTCGCTTTGCTGGCTGCTCAACATCCGCGGCCAGGACATCCCGCGCATCCCGGTCACCCACGCCTTCGCCATCTTCCACGACGACGGCCGGATGCAGCTGTTCTCCGACCCCGAGAAATTTGACCGCCTCGGCCCCGACCCCAATATCGCCCTGGCCCACTGGGACGATTTTGAACCCGCGCTTGCCGCGCTCACCGGTCCGGTCCGGGTCGACAAGGCGAGCGCCCCGCTGGCCGTGACCCGCATCCTCGCCCGCTCCGGCGTCGAGATCGCCCACGACCAGGACCCCTGCATCCTGCCCAAGGCCTGCAAGAGCGACGCCGAGATCGCCGGCACCCGCGAAGCGCATCTGCGCGACGCCGCCGCGATGTGCGAATTCCTGGCCTGGCTCGACACCGAGGCGCCGAAGGGTGGGCTCACCGAAATCAACGTGGTCAAAAAACTCGAGGGCTTCCGCCGTGCCACCAATGCGCTGCAGGACATCAGCTTCGACACGATCTGCGGCAGCGGCCAGCATGGCGCAGTGGTGCATTACCGGGTGACCGAGGGCACCAACCGGGCGGTGCGCCCCGGCGAGCTGCTGTTGATCGATTCCGGCGGCCAGTATCTCGACGGCACCACCGACATTACCCGCACGGTCGCCGTCGGCCCGGCCACCGACGAACAGAAGACCTGCTTCACCCGCGTCCTGAAGGGCATGATCGCCATCTCGCGCGCCCGCTGGCCCAAGGGGCTGGCCGGCCGCGACCTCGACCCGCTCGCCCGCATCGCGCTGTGGCGGTCCGGCCAGGACTACGACCACGGCACCGGCCACGGCGTCGGCACCTACCTTTCGGTCCACGAAGGGCCGCAGCGGCTGTCGAAGATCTCGGAAGTGGCGCTGCAGCCCGGCATGATCCTGTCGAACGAGCCTGGCTATTACCGCGAGGGCGCCTTCGGCATCCGCATCGAGAACCTCGTGGTGGTCAAGACGGCAGACCCTTTGCTCGGCGGCGACGCCCGCAACATGCTCGACTTCGAGACCCTGACCTGGGTGCCGATCGACCGGTCGCTGATCGTGCCCGATTTGCTCGACGCCGAAGAACGTGCCTGGCTGAACGGCTATCACGCCGAGATCGCGGCAAAGATCGCGCCCCGGCTGAGCGCAGGCGCCAGCACCTGGCTGCGACAGGCGACGGCGCCGATTTGACATGCCATTGTCACGCAGGACCTGCTAGGCTGCCGCGACCGGGAAGGAGAGCGCCATGGCCGACCACATCACGACCCGCACCGCCCCCGGCACCTGGGTGGTCCGCGCCGGCGGCGCGGTCCTGGGAGAGACCGCGAACGCCATCGAGCTGACAGAGGGCCGCTACGCCCCTGTGATCTATTTCCCCCGCGACGACATCGCCATGGCGTTTCTGGACCGAACCGACAAAACCACGCATTGCCCGCATAAGGGCGACGCGACCTACTACACCATCGAAGCCAAATCCGGGCCCATCGAAAACGCCGCCTGGAGCTACGAGAGCCCGAAGGACGGCGTGGAGGCCATCGCCGGACACCTGGCCTTCTACACCGACCAAGTGACGGTGGAGCAGTTGTAGATTGTGCCAAAGCCGAACCGATAGGGCTTGTCGAGGTTTGGGCGAAGCGGCCATTCGCAGATGCCGGCCGCATTGACCCTGCTTGAGCCAACATCTTCGACACCGCCTGGGAACGCGTTCCTGATCGCCTTTCGCAACGCCCTTCAAAGGGTCCACCACTCCGCGCAGCCAACTCGCTCTGACCCACGAGCCGACAACGTACACCGTTTCGAGCCACGTCCGGCGCCGGGCGCGGGACCGCCAGTCGATCCGAAAAATCGCCCAAACCACGCCTGATCCCGGACCGCTTCACTCCACAATTGCCGCTTAAAGCGGATCGAACACCGGGCGAACCGGGACCGACAAAGCGTGGAACGGACAATGAGCGACACCACTCAAGTCACGGACTTTCAGCGCCGGGCGGCGCAGCTCTCGACGCAGCTCAAGGCCGAGCGGGCAGCCTATGTCAAACGCAGATCGGGCCCCAGCGTCTTCGAGAACCTGAAATACCCTGGCAGCATCATTGGCGCGTTTCTTACCGGTATGATCGCCGTGGCTTTCGCCCGCTACATCCGGTTTCATCTCAGCGGCGGCTCCATGGCCGGCGAGGACCCGGACATGACCATGCTGCTCGACGGCGCAATTGGCGCAGCGGCTGGGTTCTTCATCCGCCAGATGTTCAAGTTCGAGGCCAAGGTATTCCTGACCGCAAGCAATGTCGGCGTCGGCGCAATGATCCTGACGATGCACAATTTCGTCCACTACGCGCCCGAGTCCTTCGAGATCGCCTTCTCGCCCGAATGGGTCGACGAGGTACTGACCAACACTCATCCGAACACGGCCATCTTCCGCGATTTTACCTTTGCCTTCGGCGACGCCGCCGCGACCGGTGGCGCACATGCCGAGGCCGCACCGGACAGGCAGGACTGCGATCGGCAAATGCTCGGCAACCTCGTCGACCGCGCCGACACTTGCGGCAACTGAAACCGGTTCGCAGGCCCGAAAGCACGTTGGAATTCGGGGCGTGCGGCCAGGATTCAGTTCGGCGCGGACGGAAGCGAATTTGCTGCGAGCCGTGCTCGTCGCCAACCCGCGGGGGGGCGATCCGACCTCTGAACGGTGGCACTTTTTGGTGGTCGAGTCCGTAGGACATCGAGCGGTGTGCAGGTGTCGGACAATCGCCACCCCTCCGGGGCGTTCGTGACCGCCTGAAAATGGTCCACTGGACCATCTTCAGGCTGCGAACTGGCGATGGGCACGGCGGGGCTGCGCGCCTTGATTCCGTGCCCCGAGGCGGGCTTACGACGAAAACTCCAGGCCGAACTCCGCCGCAGATGGTGCCGTCGACGCCTAAGAATGCTCCTCCGCCGCGGTCGCCGCCAGCGCCCTGTTGTAGGCTTTCAGCGCGTCGACGTGGCTCAGGACGCCCAGCAGTTCCGGCGGCCGGCCGTCGCCCCAGAGCGTCACCACCGGAATGAACGCCACGGACGCCTTGTCGAAGACCGGCATCGCGGCTTCGAGCGTGGCGTTGGCGTCGATATAGACCCCCTGCTCGATCAGCTCCCAACAGGCCGCCTCGTCCGGCACGCCCGCCGCCCCCATCGTGCGCATCACCTTGACCACCCGGACCATCGCCAACAAATAGGCCTGCGGACCCGCGGCCAGGTGCACGTTGCGGCGCTCGAGCTGGGTGAGGAAGAACGACCGGTCCACAAGCCGGCTCGACAGCGCGGTCGACAGCGACACCGCCACCATCACCGCCAGCCCGGTCTGCCAGTCGCCGGTCAGTTCGAAGACGATCAGCGTGGTCGAAATCGGCGCGCCCAAGACCGCCGCCGCCACCGCGCCCATCCCGGCCAGGGCGTAAAGCGTCTCGGCCCCCGAGACCTCGGGGAAGATCCCGGTCGCGATCAGGCCAAAGGCCAGCCCGGTCAGCGCGCCCAGCATCAGCGAGGGCGAAAACACCCCGCCGCCCATCCGCCCGCCAATGGTAATCGCCACCGCAGCGGTCTTCAGGACGGCGAAGACGACGGCCTCGTGCAGCACCAGCTGGCCGGTCAGCGCGGCCGAGGTCGTCTCGTAGCCGACCCCGATGATATGCGGGAAATAGACCGCCAGACCGCCCAGCATCAGCCCCGCCACCGCCGGGCGCAGATACCGCGGCAGGCCGACCCGCGCCTGCACGTAGCTGCCCAGATCGTCGGCCCAGAATATCGCCCGCATCAGCGCCACCGCGACCAGCCCGCAGACCAGCCCCAGCAGCAGAAACGCCGGCAATTCGACATAGAACTCCAGCATCGATTCCTGCGGCAGCATGTATTCGGTGACGTCGCCGAAGGCCAACCGGTTGATCACCGTGCCAGCGGCCGCAGCGATCACGATCGGGGCGAAGGCGTGCACCGCGAAATGGCGCAGGATCACCTCGAGCGCGAAGATCGCCCCGGCGATCGGCGCGTTGAAGCTCGCCGACACCGCCGCCGCCACGGCGCAGCCCAGAAGGTCGCGCCCGGTGATCCCGTCGGCGTTCAACCGGTTCGACATCCAGGTCGAGATTAGCCCGGCGATATGCACCACCGGCCCCTCGCGGCCCGACGAGCCGCCCGACGACAGGGTGATGAACGAGGCCGCCGCCGAGGCGATACCCGGCCGCATCGGCACCCGCCCGTCCTTCAGCGCCGCACCCTCGATCACCTCGGCCACCGCGTGGACTTTGCCGTCGTCGGTGAACCGGTGCAGGATCAGCCCCACCGCCAGCCCGCCGATCACCGGGATCAGCAGGATCCAGTACCAGGGCAGCGTCTCGGCGAAGGAATGCAGGTGCAGCACGTCCTCGGTGCCGTAGAGCGCGGCCTGCAGCTCTTCGATCCCCTTGCGGAACAACAGCGCCGCAAACCCCGCGGCGATGCCGATCAGAAGCGCGATGAACCAGAACTGCACCTGGCCCGGGCCCCGGGTGCGCAGCACCTCCCAGCCATGGCGGCAGGCGCCGACGGCCTCGTCGAGCTGCTGGGCGATCAGGGACCGGCTGGGCTCGCTCATCCTCTGGGTCCGGTTGCGGGCGCCCCGTCGCCGTCTTTCCCAGGCCGCCCGCATCGCCTAGGCTCCGCCCCGGGCACCCCCGACGGAGAGGATCGGATGACCATCGACGCCGCACTGACCGAGTTATCCACAGTTCTAGGCAATCGGCTGAGCCGTTCCAAGTCCGATCTGGCGCTGCACGGCCGCTCCGAGACCTATTTCCCGCCGACCCCGCCCGACGCCGTGGCCTATCCCGAGACGACCGCCGAGGTCAGCGCCGTCGTCCAGGCCTGCGCGCGCCACGGCTGCCCGGTGGTGCCCTGGGGCGTGGGCACCTCGCTCGAGGGCCACGCGCTGGCGGTCCAGGGCGGCGTCACGGTGGATTTCTCGCGCATGGACAAGGTGTTGCAGGTCAACGCCGAAGACATGGACGTGGTGGTCCAGCCCGGCGTGACCCGCGAGGCGCTGAACATCGAGCTGCGCGCGACGGGGCTGTTCTTTCCGGTCGATCCGGGCGCCAACGCGACGCTCGGCGGCATGGCGATGACCCGGGCCTCGGGCACCACCGCGGTGCGCTACGGCACGATGCGCGACAACGTCATGGGGCTCGAGGTGGTGCTGGCCGACGGCCGGGCAATCCGCACCGGCACGCGGGCGCGCAAATCGTCCTCGGGCTACGACCTGACCGGGCTGATGGTGGGCAGCGAAGGCACGCTGGGGCTTGTGACCGAGCTCACGCTGAAGCTTCACGGCCAGCCCGAGGCGATCTCGGCCGCGGTCTGCGCCTTCCCGTCGATGGCCGCCGCCGTCGACGCGGTGATCGCGACGATCCAGCTCGGCGTTCCGATGGCGCGGATCGAATTCGTCGACCCGGCCACGGCCGCCGCGGTCAACGCCTATGCCGGCTCCGACCTGCCGGAGCTTCCGCACCTGATGCTGGAATTCCACGGCTCCGACGCGAGCGTGGCCGAGGACGCGGCGCGGTTCCGCGAGATCGCCGACGACTACGGCGGCTCGGGCTTCGACTGGGCGACGCAGGTTGAGGACCGCACCGCGCTTTGGACCATGCGCCACAACGCCCACTACGCCTGTCTCGCCAGCCGCCCCGGCGCGCGGACGCTGGTCACCGACATCTGCGTGCCGATCTCGAAGCTCGCCGAAGCGGTGGAAGAGACCCGCACCGACATCGCCGCCGCCACGATCCCGGGGCCGATCCTGGGCCATGTCGGCGACGGCAACTTTCACGCCGAGCTATTGTTCTACGAGGACCGGCCGAAGGAGCGCGACGAGGCCCTGCGGCTCAGCGAACGCATGGTCGACCGGGCGCTGCGCCTCGGCGGCACCTCGACGGGCGAGCACGGGATCGGCGTCGGCAAGCTCGGCTACATGGCCGCCGAACATGGCGACGCCTGGGGCGTGATGGGCGACATCAAACGCGCGCTCGACCCCAAGAACATTCTCAACCCCGGCAAAGTCGTACGGCTCAACTGAGCGATGCGAGGTTTTTCGAAAAACCTTGGCAAGAATTTTCGGAAATTCTTGCGCCCCGCACAGGCCTGGGCGCGCCGTTATCTGCCGCCGGGCGTTCGGCTGGCGGTGGGCCTGCTGCTGATGGTCGGCGGCGTCTTTGGGTTTCTGCCGATCCTCGGTTTCTGGATGATCCCTATGGGCGTCGCCATCGCGGCGCTCGATGTGATGCCGGTCTGGCGCTGGATCCGGGGCCGGCGGCCGCCCCGGAGCGGAGAAAAATCTTCGCAAGATTTTTGACCAGAGTTTTCGAAAACTCTGGGCCCCCGCCGCAATCCCATCGCAGGTCCGCGCCGGCCGAAGCCGCCTCACCCCGCCAGCAGGGCCCGCGCCGCGCCGCGGGCCTCTTCGGTCACCCGGTCGCCGGCCAGCATGCGCGCGATCTCGTCGACCCGGTCGGGCCCCGACAACGGCGTCACCGTCGACAGCGTCACCTCGTCGGCGATGCGTTTGGCCACCTGCCAATGGTGCTGCCCCCGCGCCGCCACTTGCGGCGAATGCGTCACCACCAGGACCTGCGCCTCCTCCGCCAGCCGCGCCAGCCGCCGGCCCACCGCATCCGCCGTCGCGCCGCCGACGCCGCGGTCGATCTCGTCGAAGATCATCGTCACTGGGCGCGCGCCCTTGGTCAGGCAGACCTTCAGCGCCAGCAGGAACCGGCTGAGCTCGCCGCCCGAAGCGATGCGGTTCAACGGCCCCGCCGGCGCGCCGGGATTGGTGGCGACCTGGAAGGCCACCGCGTCGCGGCCCTCGGGGCCCGGGTCGGCGGGTTCGATCCGGGTGGCGAAGGCCGCGCGCTCCATCCTCAGGGGCGCCAATTCGCCCGCCATTGCTGCATCGAGCCGCACCGCCGCCGCCCGGCGCCGGTCGCTCAGCGCCTCGGCCGCCCGGTCATAAGCCGCCTCGGCCTCCGCCACCGCGCGGCCCAGGGCCTGCAGATCCGCCGCGCCGCCATCGAGCGCCGCGAGCTTGCCGCGCAAGCCTGCCGCAAACTCGCCCAACTCGTCCGGCGCCACCGCGTGCTTGCGCGCCAGCGCCCGGATCGCGAACAGCCGCTCCTCCACAGCCTCCAGGTCCGCCGGGTCGACATCCATCGCCTCGAGGCAGCTCGCCACCCCCTGCTCGGCCTCGCCCAATTCGGTCAGCGCCCGCCCGAGCGCGGCGATCGGCGCCTCGAGCCGGCCTTCGGCCCGGTCGGCCACATCCTCGAGCCAGCGCAGCGCGTCGCCGATCTGCCCCTCGGCGCCGTCGTGCCCCAGCACCGCATGCGCCTTGACCACGTCCTCGCGGATCCGGCCCGCCGCCTGCATCAGGCGCCGCCGCCCGTCCAGGTCCGCGTCCTCGCCCGGCTGCGGGTCGAGCGCGTCGAGCTCCGCCGCGGCATGGCGCAGGAAGTCCTCTTCGGCCCGCATCGCCGCCAGCGCTGCCTCGGCCTCGGAAAGCGCCGTTCGCGCCTGACCCATGGCCCTCCACGCCGCCCGCACCGCCTGCACGTCAGGTCCCGCACCGGCGAAGGCGTCGAGCAGCGCCCGGTGCCCGCGCGGGTTCAAGAGACCCCGGTCGTCCTGCTGGCCGTGCAGCTCGACCAGGCAATCGGACAACTGCCGCAAGACCTCGCCGCTGGCGCGCCGGTCGTTGACGAAGGAGCTCTTGCGGCCGTCGCGGGCATTGGTGCGCCGCAGGATCAGCTCGTCCGCCGCCGGCAATCCGGCCGCGTCCAGCACCGCCTCGGCGGGATGCCCGGCGCCGAGCTCGAACACCGCCGTCACCTCGCCCTGATCGGCCCCGGCCCGCACCAGCTCGGCCCGCCCGCGCCAGCCCAGCACGAAGCCCAACGCATCCAAGAGGATCGACTTTCCCGCCCCGGTCTCGCCGGTCAGCACGTTCAGCCCCGGCTGGAACTCCAGGTCCAGCCGGTCGATGATCAGCATGTCGCGGATGTCGAGCGCGCGCAGCATCGGCGCCTATCCTAGAGCAATTTGCATTTACGGTGACTCGGAATTCGCTGCCTCTCAATCAGCAAAAAGCTGATTTCGAACGCAAATTCCGATGCCGTGTGTGTCTTTGAGAACGCAAACCGCTTTAGCGGCGGGCACACCCCGCCAAACGCTACAGCCATTCGCCCCGGATCATCTGGCGATAGACCTGCCTTAGCCAACTGTCGCCCGCTACCTCGGCCCGCAGCCCGCGGCCGGTGAGCAGGGTATAGCCGTCGTCGTACCACGCCGTGGCCTGGTAGTTGTAGCCCAGGATCGCGCCCGCGGTCTGCGCCTCGT
>JASJCA010000210.1 GCA_030066215.1 Rhodobacter sp.
ACCTGATTATTCTGGTAGCGCGGCGCGGCCTGTTTCGCTTTACCGCCCGCAGGATCCGGTTTTTCGTGGTCACCAGCATACTCGGATATATCCTGCCATTGGGGGGTACGCTGTATGCGGCTCAGGCGCTGTCAGCCGGTATGCTGGCGCTGCTGATTTCGCTCGCGCCCCTGTTTACCTTCGGTGCGGCGGCATTGTTTCGCACCGAGCAAATATCCGGTCTGCGCATCGCGGCAATGCTGACGGGTTGTGTTGCCACGGCGCTGGTATTGTTACCCGAGGCCGCGGTACCGGACCTCGGCCTGCTGCCATGGATGCTGCTGGCGCTGTTGATCCCGTTTTGTTACGGCGTCGAGTCGGTATTTATCGACGCCAACTGGCCGCCCGAGCTCGACGTCATCCAGGTCGGTTTCGGCGAAGCCCTGATCGCGACGCTGCTGCTGCTGCCGCTGATGCTGCTGCGGGGCGAGCCGCTGCTGATCGCCTGGCAATGGAATCCCGGCAGCTATGCAATGCTGGTGTTCGCCGCCAGCGGCATTATCGAGGTTGTGATGTATTTCTACCTGATCAAGACCACTGGCGCGGTGCTGGTGTCTTTTGCAACCTTCGTGTCGCTGTTCGCCGGCATCGGCTGGGGAATGCTGCTGTTTGCGGAAACCCACGACCGCTGGCTGTGGCTGGCGGCAGCGGTGCTGGTCGCGGCACTCACGATGGTCAGTCTCGACGCGCTGAGAACACGTCGCAGGGTGGATGCCACGCATCCACAGTAAGCGACGCGAAAGGGATCGACCACGTCGTACAACACGACGGCGACGGGCCGACGGGGGCAGCTGAAGGGCTAACTCAGCTGTCAGCGGGAGCCGTCATTCCCGATAGCCGGGCGAACAGCGTACAGCAAAGGCAAAAGAATCCGCCCGACCGGAAGCCCGGGGCTCAGGCCGCCTGGTCCGGCTCCCCTTGTGCGGAGAGGGTCTGGGCCGCGATCAGGTCGCGTTCGAGCCTGCGTCGTTCGATTTGCATCCGGTTCGCCACGTTCCAGCCGGCACGCTCCAGCGCCCAGTGAATCGCAATGTGCAAATCCGCGTCGAGTGCCTCGACCACGACGTCGTGCCGACTGAAGAACACCACCCGCACCTGGCAAAAGCGATCGCGTCTACTGCTCGACTCTTCGAGGCTTGCCAGTCGTATCTGCACGGAAGCGCTGCGGTGACTGAAGTTGCCAAGCTCGAAGCCGGCGCAGCAAAGAGTAAACTGCTGCAGTTTTTCGTCCAGTTCGACGCCGTCGGTATGTATATCGATTTTCATTTGTTCCTCCTCGCGAAATCCCGTTTCGCTTCGAAGGCAATGATAGGGTCGAAGTCGATGAATAAAAATCCGAATTGTCTGTGGTATACATTCGGTTTTTTCGAATGTTTGCGCCTCCTGCTGCAGGCGGAGCCGGCGCGCGAAGTCAGCGGCCGAAATCGATCACGATTTTACCGAGGTGTTCGCCGGCGCCAAACCGCCGCATCGCTTCGATCGCGTGCTCCGGCCGATAAGGTCCGTCGATGAATGGCCGCAGCTTTCCCGACTCGATCAACGCGGTAAGATCGTTGAGATCCCGATTCGGCTGCAGTGCGAGCAACCGAAGCGATTTACCGGTTAACCGGCGCAGCAGTCCTGCCGACAGGAACAGCTGCAGCAACCGCCCGGTCGAACCGCCGACAGTGACGTAATGCCCGCCCGGTTTCAGCGCACGGAGATAAGCGGAAGGCGGCCGATCGGTTTTCGGGTCGAGCACGACGTCCCAGGATTCGTCGAGACGGGTGAAATCGGCCTGGCGAAAGTCGATGGTGCGCTCGAAGCCCGCGGCCCGCATCAACTCCGACTTGTGTGCGCCGTCAACCCCGGAGATGACCGTGACGCCAGTGGCGCGAGCGATCTGCACGCCGAGCGTGCCAACACCGCCGCCGGCACCATTGATCAGCAGTCGATGGCCCGCGCGCAGGCGGCCGAGATCGCGCAATGCCTGCAGCGCCAGTAAACCCGCGTGCGGGATCGCCGCGGCCTCGACGAAGCTGAGATTTCGCGGTTTTAGCGCCAGCGCCGTTTCCGGTGCACAGACATACTCGGCGAAGGCGCCGAAGCCGCTGTCGGACAGGTCACCATAAACCTCGTCACCCACGCTCAACCCGCGCACGTCGGCACCGACCGCGTCTACCCGACCGGCGACGTCGACTCCGGGAATCCGCACACGGGGACGCAGCAGGCCGCACAACAGGCGAATGTAAAAAGGCTTGCCCCGCACCAGCGCCCAGTCCCAGTCGTTTACCGACGCAGCCCCGACCCGAATCCGTACCTGGTCGGCTCGCGGCTCCGGTCGCGGCAGATCCTGCAGTCCGAGATCTTCGGGACGGCCGTAGCGTGACAAGACGATAGCTTTCATCCCGGGGGGATTTCGTCTACGGCGCTATGGCGAGTGATCGCCGAGCCCGGATGGCGGCGATTTTCGCGCTGCGAATCAGTAATCGGAATAACTGTTGAAGACGCTGACTTCGTCGTTTTCGCTGACTGCGAATACCTTGAAATCCTGCTTCGGCGCACCCGGCATATCCATGCCGGGCGTGCCCGATGGCATGGCCGGCACGGTCAACAGGCGAGTATTGTGGTCACTCGACAGCAGGCGCTTGATATCCTGCGCGGGCACATGTCCCTCGATCACGACACCGCCGACCACGGCGGTGTGACAGGAAGCGCCGTTGGGCGGTACCCTGAGCTTGAGTTTATAGGCATTGACATCGTCGACGGTCACATCGTTGACGGTAAAGTTGTGCTCTTCGAGATGATCGATCCAGCCCTTGCAGCAACCGCAGGACTCGCTGCGGTAAACGGTGATATCGAGGCGCTGATCGGTAATACCCTCGCGCCAGAACGGGTCGGCCGCCAACACCGCGCCCGTGAACAGGAAAAACAGAACGCCGAGAAGAAATTTCATGTCGAATGCCGTTGGTAGCTCGTTTACGGGTTTGCATTCTACACCGAATCGAATACGGATTAACCTGACCGGCAGACCGGTAATTCCCAATCCCGAAGGCCGTCGGGCTGCCTATATCTTCAAGGATAGATATTTTTGCCGCGGATTCACGCATGCTGGGCACTCGCTCGACTGACCAGCTCACGACCATGTCCGAAATCGACGATCCCGGCTCGCAACCGACCCTCGAACACCGCATCCTTATCCAGCTGCGCCAGGTGCTGGCCGCGGTGGTGCGCGACGTGACCCCGCCGCCCGGAATGCGCAATCCCCTGTCGGATCAGACCATCGAAGACATCCGCGCCGCCTTCGCCCTGATCGCGGCCCGCGAACGCGAACTCCGCGGTGACGCGCCACCCGACCTGCCGCAATACCGTGACCGGGGAGCAAGCGCACGCATCGTCGAATTCGATCGCAGGGCCGGCAGCTCGCGCAACGACGAAGACCGGGATCCGGAATAAAGCACCGCCGCCAGCTAACCACATGATCGAGGCATTCATATTCGACGTCGACGGCACCCTCGCGGACACCGAGCGTCATGGCCACCGCGTCGCATTCAACCAGGCATTCGCCGAAGCCGGTCTGGACTGGCATTGGGACGAGGATACCTACGGCGACCTGCTGGCGGTTACCGGCGGCAAGGAACGCATACGGCACTTCGTGCAAACACGCGATCTGCCGCAGCACCGGGATCCGCAACTGGACGCGTTGATCCGCGATCTGCACGCGTCTAAAACCCGCAACTATCTCGAGCTCCTCGAAAGCAACGCAATACCGTTGCGACCGGGCGTCGAGCGCCTGTTGCGAGAAGCTCGTGCAGCCGGTATCCGCCTCGCCATCGCGACCACGACCACGCCGCAAAACGTCACCGCGCTGCTCGCGAATGCGCTCGGCGATCACGGCCTCGGCTGGTTCGAGGTCATCGGCGCCGGCGATGTCGTGCCGCGCAAAAAACCCGCGCCGGACATTTATCGCTACGTGCTGGAAAAAATGCGGCTCGATGCGCGCCATTGCCTCGCCTTCGAGGATTCGGGCAACGGTCTGCGCGCGTCGCTCGGTGCCGGGTTGAAAACCGTCATCACCCGCAACGGCTACACGCGCGACGACGACTTCACCGGCGCCGCACTGGTACTCGATAGCCTCGGCGACACGGAACATCCGTCACAGGTGTTGCGGCGGCAGTACGGGCGTGACTGTCTCTGCGTGACAACCCTGCTGCAATTGCTCAACTAGGACCGCCTTTCCTGCCCGGTCTGCTGATCCATCTCCCGCTTGCGGCCGTAAACCAAGTGCATGCCCGCGGTCTACCAGACAATGTGCCGCGGGTGCTGTGACGGCCGAGTTTCCGACACAGCGTTTAACACGAATCGATCAGGAGTCAAGTCCAAGATGGAAAACGATATTTTCGCCGCACCGGCGGGTTACATGTTTATTTATGTTTCGGTCCTGGCATTTTTTGCCTGGAATTTTTACCGCGTGCTGCGCCTGCGCACCCGGGCGGTTCGGATCGAAGAGCGTCACAGCTCACGGCCGCAAGCTGGCCGGCACGATCATTCTGACTCGCGCAAGGCTGCCTGAGGCTAGACCCGGGAAAACAGAAATGGATATCACTATTGCCCTTGCCGCCAGCGGGTTCATTCTTGCCCACCTGCTGTTCGCGATCGCGTTTTACCGGCTGATCGCCCGCGCCGCGGACAACACCCGCCTGAATGTTCCGGCCGAAGACCAGACCAGCCGCTACGCGCTCGAACGTCTGCACGCCACCCGGCGCGACAGCCGTTACCCTTGATCACGGCGGAGTACTCGCTCCGTCCATCCGAATCGTGGCCGTTGGCAGGGACGCTGATGGCCTCGATACCCACATCCTGACCGCGCCAGACGCGGGCAAAAAAAAGCCGGTGACGACTCGTCACCGGCCCTTTGCAGTTTCCCGGTATACCTAGTTCGGTCCGGAATAAGACGAACCCGCGCGATCCTCGGGCTGGTAAGACT
>JASJCA010000023.1 GCA_030066215.1 Rhodobacter sp.
GACACGCTTTGGGGCAACGAGGGCGCCGACGAGATGTTCGGCAACAGCGGCGGCGATCTGCTCTACGGCGGCACCGGCAACGACAACCAGCGCGGCGGCGACGGCAACGACACGCTCTATGGCGGCCAGGGGCTGGATACGCTGAACGGCGGCGAGGGCGACGACTGGCTGCGCGGCGGCACGCTGGCCGACACCTTCGTGTTCGCAGCGGGCGCCGATCAGATCGACGACTTCAACACGACGGTGGACGCGCTTTTGCTCGACGCCGCGCTGTGGATCGGCGCCAAGACCGCGGCCGAGATCCTGGCCGAGTTCGGCGGCACCCAAGGCAGCGACTACGTGCTGGATTTCGGTGGCGGAAATTCGCTCACCTTCAACGGCGGCATCGACACCGCGCAGCTCGAAGACGATATCGGCTTCCTCTAGGCGCCGGCCGACCGCAGCCGGCAAGATGCGCCCCGCGCCGCAAGTGGACGGGGTGCACTGCCATCGTGCTTTTCGCCCTATTCGCGAAATGCCATGCGACTAAATCCGGCACAGGGGTGGCAAAATACTATTCCCCCGGGCCGCCAAAATTTGCGGCGCTGTAATTCCAACTGATCAAAAACATCGCTTTCCTGCCAATTTACGCCTATACTTCGGAATGTGAAGGTGTTTTAAGAACGCATATTCTTGTCTCAAGTGAAATCGTCGAAAACCCAGAAAACTTCGCGAGGAACTACCCATGTCCGACACAACGCCAATCGAGCCCGCGCAGGACGACGACGTGCTCGCCATGGCCACCGACATCGTCGCAGCCTATGCCAGCCGCAACCAGATGTCGCAAGCCGAATTGCCCGACCTGATCCACTCCGTCCACGGCACGCTGCGCGGTCTCGCCGCCGGCGAAGGCAACGGCAGCGCCGCCGACGCGCCCGAGGCGCCGCCGACCCCGGCAGTGCCGATCGACGCCTCGGTCACGCCGGATGCAATCATCTGCCTCGAGGACGGCAAGCCGTTCAAGACGCTCAAGCGGCATCTGCGCACGGCCTATGACATGTCGCCCGAGGAGTACCGCGAACGCTGGGGTCTCTCCAAGGACTACCCGATGGTCGCGCCCAACTACAGCGCCAAGCGCGCCGAGACGGCCAAGAAAATCGGCCTGGGTCGCAAGCCGAAGACCAAGAAGAAATAGGCCCCCTGCCCGTTCGCCGCGACCCGCGGCGCGTCTCGGCCCCGGCGCCCTTCGCCCGGGGCCGTTTGCGTTTCTGGCGCCCCTGAAACGCCCCCAATCGCCCCGTCCAGACGCCTGCCGCCCTAAAGTCCCCGGATCGCTCGTGGCCTTGGGCTCCGCCCTTTGAAGGCGCAAAAGGTCCACTGGACCTTTTGTCGGCCAAGGGCCGATCCCGCCTTCAAATGTTTCGCGCGCGAAACATTCTGCGGTGCAGAAAAATCAGACCTGGGTCTTCAGCCAGTCGAGAAGCCGGGCGCGGAAGGCGTCGGTGACACCAGGACCGGTGAGCGTGACGGTACGGCCGCCATAGGCCATGTCGATGCCTTTCGCCGGCCGCTCAAACCCGCTGAGCGGCCCGGCTCCGGGATCGGGAACGGGGGCCGGCGCGGGCGCCACGGCCGTGGATGGCGCCGGGCGCGTTTCAGTCTCTAAACCCGCCTCTAGAGACTGTTCGCTGCGCCATGTTGTCAGCGCCGTCTCGAGCACGGCGATCTCTTCCGCGGCGGTCTTGCGCGAGGTGTGTTCGAGCGCCTGGCGCAACGACGCGCGGCAGGCAAAGCTCGGCTCCAGCGCCTTGGCCAGGGCCAGGCCCAACCGTTCCGAGATCGCCATGGGAAAGCGCAGCAGGTCGTCGGCGGCGCGGTAGATCTCCAGGAATGCGCGGATCTTCGACCGCTTGGCCCGGCTCGCGGTGGTGAAGAGCGACAACAGCGCCTGCTTTTCATGCGCGAAGGCCCCCTGCTCCACCGCCTTGGCGGCGATCCGGGCGCGTTCGTAATAGCTCAGACCGACGCGGATCTCGTTTTCCTCGACCATCGCCAGATAGGCGTCGGCGGCGGTCTCGGGCTGGCGCAGGATCGCCTGGATCGCTGCGAAACGCGCCTCGCCGCTGTCGGCCAGGCGTTGGAACACGGTCAGCCGGCGCCAGCCGGAAAGCAGGCCATAGCGGTCCTCGCCCAAGGCGACGACCTCGATCGGGGTCTGCTGGCCGCGGGCGAGAATCGAGCAGGCCAGCGCCTGCAGATCCTCTTCGTCGGCGAGCATCCGGTCGCGCACCAGATAGCCGGCCTCGATCCGGTCGAGCGGGATCGCCTGGATCATCCGGCCTTCGTCGCGGGCGCGTCTAACTTCGCCGGCGAGATCCTCGAGTGCCGCGGCGGCCGAGGCCTCACCCGCCACCTGGGCCACCGGGGCGCGGCCCGGCAAGGCCGACAGCCCGGCCGATTTCGTCTCTAATTCGGCCGGAACCGCCTGCAGATAGTCGGTTTGGGCCGGGCTCAGCCGCTTGCGTTTCGCCATCGTCGTTCTCCTTCGCCCCTGCCCTACCCGATCCGGCTCGCCATCCGGTTACCCGACCGCACGGTGGTTTCTGCACCGCAGAATGTTTCGCATGCGAAACATTTTCCGGGGGGAGGCGCCGCAAAACGGCGTCCAAACCGTCCAGTGGACGGTTTGCCCCGGAAAAGGGCGAAGCCCGGGGCGGGTTCGTCCTGCGGCCGAAAATCCTTGGCGACCTGCCCGCGACGCCGGGCAAACGGGCGATGCGTCGATCGGCCCCTCATGCCACCTGCCCCGCCTCTCGCGCCGCCAGTTCGTCGCGGCGCCAGATGCCCAGGACCAGACGCTTGAAGGCGGCATATGTCTCGTCGAAGGCTTCGCGGCCGCGCACATAAGTCTCGCGGTTGAAATCGCGATAGTCGGCTTCGTAGATGCCGGCGACCTGCTCTCCCGCCTGGCCGATGAGCGCGGTGAAATCCTGGCGGTGGGGCGACAGGGTGGGGCCGAGATAGGCCTGCATCAGCGCCGCCAGCTCGGCCTGCTGGGTGCCGTCATAGCGGGTCAGCACGGCGCGCACCGCGTCCCATTCGAAGGCCATCTCGGGCCGGCCGAGCGCGCGGGCGGCCACGTTCTCGCCGTCCTCGATCGAGCGGAAGGTCGAGTGCAGCATGTCGAAGAACCGGCCGGTGGAATCGAATTCCAGGAACGACGCGCCGAGCGGCACCAGCAGGATGTCGGCGGCGGCGAGCCCGTTGATCGTCAGATAGCCCAGGGCAGGGGGGGTATCGAGGAAGATCAGATCGTATTGCTCCAGCACCCCGTCGGCGTCCAGCCGGTCGGTGAGTGCGTCCCAGAGCTTCCAGGACCGGGCGGCCATGCGCCAGACCGGGATCTGGAACTCGGCCCAATAGAGGTTCAGCTGCGCCCCGATCAGATCGATGTTGGGCCAGTGGGTCGGCTGGATGACGTCCCCAGAGGTGAGCGAAATCGCCTCTGTTAGAGTCTGATCCAGGGGAATCGGGGCCTCGCCGCGGTCGAGCCGGGTCTGGTTGTCGCGTCTGAGATGCTCGGCGTAGTGGCGGGCCAGCAGCGGAAAGACGGTGCCCCATTCGTCGGCCACCTCGCCGCCGAAGATCGAGGTCATGGAACCTTGCGAATCGAGGTCGACGACCAGGACCTTGTAGCCGTCGAGCGCGGCCGACATCGCCAGGTGTGCGCAGGTCGAGGTTTTGCCGACGCCGCCTTTGAAATTGGCGACCGCCACCAGCTTGGCCGGCAGGCCCTTTGGGCGGTAGGGCGCGTACTCTTTGGCCTTTGAGCCTTCGGTGGCGAAATGGGCGCGCAGGCGCAGCACCTCGTCGAGGGTGAACCACTTCGCCCCACCCTCGGTTTCGCTGCGGCCCTGGGGCAGGTTGGGGTTGGCCTTCAGCACGCGGCGGAAATGCGGCGTGGCGACGGGGATCAGGTATTTGGTGATCTCCCAGGTGGAAAACAGGCGCAGGGTCTTGCGGCCGTCCTCTTGCAGGCCGCGGCTGGTCAGATCCTCGCGGCCCCTGGCACAGGCTTCGGCGATCGATGCGAAGTCGCCGCTGCTGGTGGTGCGACCCAGTTCCGACAGCGCCTGGTCCGGATTGATGTTGAAATAGGGCGGCTGGTCATCTCTGAGGAATGTCGCCATGTTGTGGCCCCTGCTCGTTGAAACACAAAATCTGCTGAGATCTCAGCATCATGTGCGGGCTTTTCCTCAATATACCGAAAAACCCGGCATATGGAAGGAAAACACGCATCAAACGAGGTTTTTCTAAGCAGAATCAGGCGGTTTGGCCGGACAGGGGTGATGCCGGCGGGGGTCTGGCAAAAAAAATTGCGGTTAGAATCCTGTTATTTGATTGTTACGCGAGTCGCGGGGTTTGGGAAAATCTTTTTGTTTGAAGCGGTTCCGGTGGAATTGGCGGGGCAGGGCGACTCTGAACCCCCGATAGGGCGACTCCGGTCCCACGTTCGCCCGACTCCGATCCCCCGAAGCGCGGGCTGGACAGGTGTCTGTGGATAACTTTAGCTGGCGTCACCGAAACCACGATAGTGAGTCGCCGGCGTCGACCGGGGACCAGAGGGCAGACAGGGCGCGATGAGCGGGGCAGGGGCGTTGCTGCCGGAACGGCACCCGACGGGCGATTTCTTCGTCTGCGACCTCTTCGCGGCGCTGCCCAAAGGCGATCTGGCGACAATGGAGCATCCCGTGTTCTCATTGTCCACGCGGCCCGACCGCAAGGTGCTCAGCTACGCCCATAACGGGGTGACGCTAGAGATCACGCCCTCGGTCAAGGGCCGCGCGACGATCCACGACAAGGACATCCTGATCTACTGCATCAGCCAGCTGATGGCGGCGCTGAATGCCGGCCGCACGGTCGGCCGGACGCTGCAGCTGAAGGCGCATGATTTGCTGGTGGCGACCAACCGCGAGACCAGCGGCGACAGCTACCGCCGCCTGCGCGAGGCCTTCGAGCGGCTCGCCGGCACCCGGATCACCACCAACATCGTCACCGGCACGGACGAGGTGACCACCGGCTTCGGGCTGATCGAGGCCTGGGAGATCGTCCGCAAAACCCGCGGCGGGCGCATGGTCTCGGTGGCGGTGACGCTCAGCGATTGGCTGTACCAGGCGGTGCTGAACCGGTCGGTTTTGACCTTGTCTAGAGACTATTTTCGCCTGCGCAAACCGCTCGAGCGGCGAATCTACGAGCTGGCGCGCAAACATTGCGGACGGCAGCCGGTCTGGCGGGTCTCGGTCGAGACGCTGCTGAAGAAATCCGGCTCGGGCTCGCCCCGGCGCGTGTTCCGGGCGATGCTGCGCGAAATGATCGCCGCCGACCACCTGCCGGAGTATCGGCTGGAGGAAGAGCCGGGCGACATCCTGCGCGTCACCCCGCGCAGCCTGGTGGTCGAGGCCGGCGACCGGCCGCCGCTGTCGCCCGAGACGCTGGATGCGGCGCGCAGCTTGGCGCCGGGCTGGGATGTGCATGCCTTGGAATCGGACTGGGCCGGATGGTGGGTGCAGACGGGCCGGCCGCGGCTGCGATCGCCCGACAAGGCGTTTCTGGGCTGGGTTTCAAAACGCATAGGTTGAATTTCGCCGAGACCACAAAGCCTTGACCGCGAAAACTGGCCGGGAATTCACCAAAGCAGCGTGACTTCGTTGATTTACAATGGTCTATCGGTATGATCGGCGCGGTATTTGGTAACCGGAAGTCCGCTGGGCGACACGTGGCCCCGGGGGGCTTTGTTAAACAAGTCCCGCCGTATTGAATCGAGATCATTCGCATGGACCACACCGGACGTTTCGACAAGGCCCAGCCTGCACCGCGCTACGACGGCGGCGGAACCGGTCCGGCGGCAACGAATCGGCCCGCCCCCGCGGCGGACCGCCCATATCATCCAACAGAGAGGACCAGGGTATGACACCCATGAAAACCCGCCTTCACACCACCGGCCTGACCCTGGCCGCCGGCGCGATGTCGGTGGCCGGCACCATGGCCAGCGCTGACCAGGTGTTCAACGACGACGTGATCATCACCTTCTCGGCCTGTATCGGCAACGACTGCGTCAACGGCGAATCGTTCGGCTTCGATACGCTGCGGCTGAAGGAAAACAACCTGCGCATCCGGTTCCAGGACACCTCGACCAGCGCGTCGTTCCCGACCGTCGACTGGCAGCTCATCGCCAACGATTCGTCGAATGGCGGCGACAGTTACTTCGCGATCGAGAATGCCGACCAGGGCCGGCAGATCTTCCGCGTCGACGCCGGCGCGCCGGCGAATTCGCTGCGGGTCGATTCGGCCGGCGACGTGGGCATCGGCGAGGACAACCCGGTGCTGGAACTGCACGTCACCGACGGCGACACGCCGACGCTGCGGCTGGAACAGGACGGGTCCTCGGGCTTCACCCCGCAGACCTTCGACGTGGCCGCCAACGAAACCAACTTCTTCGTGCGCGACGTCACCAACGGCTCGAAGCTGTCGTTCAAGATCCGCCCCGGCGCGCCGGACAACTCGGTCTATATCGACACCAACGGCGATGTCGGCATCGGCACCAGCTCGGTCGCGGCCGGCCTTCACGTGGTCAATAACGGCTCCACCGAGCCCGGCCTCCTCGTCGTCGACACCGACGGGCAGTCCGAGATCGTGATGAACGACGGCTCGTCGGGCGACGACTTCAAACTGCAGCTTCGCGACGATATCGACGCCTTCAGCTTGACCTTCGCGGGCACCGGTGGCGCCGAGATGGTCATCGCCAAGACCGGCGTCGTGACCGTGGGGCGCGGCAATCTTGAGGTGACCAGCGGCAACGTCGTCGTCGGCGGCCAGACGCTGATCGTGCCCGACTACGTCTTCGCCCCGGATTACGAGCTGATGCCGCTGTCCGATCTCGAGGCCTTCGTGACCGCCAACAGCCATCTGCCGAACGTGCCCTCGGCGGCCGAGGTGCAGGCTGGCGGGCTGAACATGACCGAGATGCAGCTGACGCTGCTGGAGAAGGTCGAAGAGCTGACGCTCTACACGCTGGAACAGCAGAAGACGATCGAGGCGCTGCAAGGCCGCCTCGACGCGCTGCAGGCCGACTAGGCCGAACCGAACCGGTATCGACGGGCGCCCCGCCGGGCGCCCGTTTTTTGTCGGCGATTCCCGGCCGGAGGACACGGGGCGGGAATTCCACCATTTTCAACAGCTTGATATTTAGGCTATACTGATCGCCATAACGCGCATTTTCGTTTTTCCGCGCCCCGGGTGTTCTTTGGGGGGCGCGTGCAACGTTTTAACAGAGGGGTAAACACATGTCCTATCGCACCTTACTAACGACGGCGGCCGCCACGGCAATGTTGTCGATGGCTGCCACGCCCTTGTGGGCGCCCACCTGGCACACCGGGGCGGGCTCGATCGATGGATCGCTCTGCATCGGCTTCGACTGCCCGTCGACGCCGGCCTTCGGCTTCGACACGCTCAGGCTGCAGGAAAACAACCTGCGGATCCATTTCGACGACACCTCGACCACGGCGTCGTTCCCGCCGAACGACTGGCGGCTCTATGCCAACGACAGCGCCAATGGCGGGTCGAGCTATTTCGGTGTCGAGGACGCCACCGCGGGCCGCTTCGTGTTCCGCGTCTTCGCCGGCGCACGGTCGAACGCGCTGACCGTCGACAGCCAGGGCGACGTGGGGCTCGGCACCACCACGCCGGCTTTGGACATCGACATCAAGACCGGCGATACGCCGTCGGTGCGGCTGCAGCAGGACGGCACCAGCGGGTTCACGCCGCAGACCTGGGACATGGCCGGCAATGAGGTCGGGTTCTTCATTCGCGACGCCACCGGCGGCTCGCAATTGCCGTTCCGGATTCTGGTCGGTGCGCCCAGCCAGGCGCTGCTGATCGATGGCGACGGCGATGTCGGCTTGAGCGCGGGCACCAATCCCGAGGCGCCGCTGCATGTCGAGCGCAACGTCACCGGCGCCAATGTGTTTGTCGAGGACTCGGACGGTACGACCGAGATCGTGATGGACGACGGCTCGTCGGGCGACGACTTCAAAATGCAGCTTCGCGACGATATCGACGCCTTCAGCTTGACCTTCGCGGGCACCGGTGGCGCCGAGATGGTCATCGCCAAGACCGGCGACGTGACCATCGGCATGGGCGATCTGGCCGTGTCGGGCTCGATCAGTTCCGGCGGCATGACGCTGAACGTTCCGGACTATGTCTTCGCCCCGGATTACGAGCTGATGCCGCTGAACGAGGTCGAGAAATTCGTCCTGGAGAACCGGCACCTGCCGCGGATCCCCTCGGCGGCCGAGGTCAAGGCGGACGGGCTGAACATGACCGAGATGCAGCTGGCGCTTTTGGAAAAGATCGAAGAGCTGACGCTGTATGTCATTCAGCAGGAACGCCGGATCGAAGCGCTTGAAAACTAGCGCGTGAGCGCCGGCGCCCCGGGCGGGCGCCGGCAGCCCACCCATTGCGGGCGCCCGACGGCGCCCGTTTTGCTGCGCGGCCCCGGGACGGCGCGCCGCAAGCCCGGACCGGGCCCTGCACGGCCCGAATTGACCCGGCGGGCAAGGGGCTTTAGGCAGCGCCGCATCCCGTGCAGGCCGGCCCATGATCATTCCCGAGAAGAAGCTGTTTTACATCAAGATCCCCAAGACCGGGAGCACCTCGGTCGCCCAGGTCATCTGGCAGGCCTATGGCATCGGCCGCAACGACCGTTCGGATCGGGTCATCAACCTCAATTGGCCGGCCGAGGGGCCGCTCGACCATCGCGGCTGGCATATGAGCTTGGACCGCATCCTTGACCACCTTGGCGCGGACGCCGACCGCTACCGCGGCTTCACCGTGATCCGCGAGCCGGTGGAGCGCATGATGTCGGTCTATCGCTGGGCCAAATCGAAAGCCACGGCCCGGGGCAATCCCTGTCTCGACGATTTTGCCGCCTTCCTGACCGCGGTGTTCGAGGACGACGCCCGCCTGCCGCCGCAGGCCAGATTGCACAGCCTGCCGCAATGCGACTGGCTGCGCGGCGGCGGCGCCTGGTCCGGCGAGCTGTCGATCTTCACCTTGGACCGGCTGCAGGAATGCGGTCGCTACCTGAGCCAGGTCCTCGGGCCATACCCCGAATTTCCGCATGTAAATGTCTCGGAAAAATTCGACGTCACGGTGCCCTCGGACATGCATGCCCGGCTCAAAGACCATTATGCGGAGGATTTCGCACTGTATCACCGGACCAAAACGCGTCCCCTTGGCCGCTAGACGATGGCGCGCTCTCCGGGAGGTCGAGAAATTCGGCGGCGTCGACCGGGCCGGTCGCCCACCTGCACGGCACCGGGGCGGGTGGTTGTTTCACGAAAGCTTGGTGCGGTTGAGGTTTGGCCTTGTCGGGTATCGGCGCATAGGATCCGGCGATCTTATCGCGCGATCTCTGCATGCTGTAAGTAAAAGTGCAAAACAAGAACACGACGCTCGCCATGTCCAAATTGCACCAAGCCAAAGATTGCTCAGAAGAGATTTATGGATTGATAGCTTTGTGCTGGGTGAGTTCAAAATGAGGATGGTATATCTAACAGTGACTGGATGTATTCAATGTGTGACACAGAGATATTCGAGGGAGTCCCGTTATGATATCTCATGAGCACAAATTTATATTCATTCATTTGCGTCGAACTGGCGGCAACTCTATCGAGAATGCGCTTGGGGGAATTCGTTTATATGATCGCTCCGGCAAAGAGACCCGGAATTGGGACGATACTTTGCATCGCGGACCTAGCCAGTACAAAGAGAACTATCGCGGGCACTATTTGCACGACGATGCGATGAAGGTGCGCGACCTGTTCCCCGAGGAATTCAAGACCTATCTGAAATTCTCGATCGTCCGGAACCCATGGGCGCAATGCCTGTCGCTCTTTTTTCGATTGAACAAGGGAAATACCGACCCGCAAGCGTTCAGAGATTTCATTCAGAACGCGCTGGCGGTGAAGGGGACGGTCCCGCACTACTCGATCTTCGACGAAGACGGAAAATGTCTGGTCGATTACATCGGCCGGTTCGAGACGATCGACGAGGACTTCGCCCATATCTGCCGCAAACTCGGGCTGACGGGGATCCGCCTGCCGCACCACAACAGATCGCTGTCTACCGATTACCGCAGGTTTTATGACGCAGAGACCGCCCAGCGGGTGTCCGAGATCTATGCCGAAGATATCAAGCGGTTTGGCTATGCGTTTGATGCGCCGGAGGGGATTGGACCGGGCTCGATGCAGTGATCCTGCCCCCGGCGTCCGGCCTGGGCCTCGAAGGCGTCGCAAGGGACGGGGGCGCCCGTGATGCGCGGCGTCACGCCTGACGAAATCCGCGGCCTGGGCCAATGCCCGCCGCGCATGGTTGCGATGGACCATGGTCGCGCTATGCCCTAGCATTTCCCCAGGTCGCCCGAGGGGGGTAAGGGTGGCCCCCCATGACAATATCAACATCCCCCAGATTCTCGTCATGAACGGGAGACGGCCGGCAAGGGGCGGGCAACGCGATGCGAGACACGACGCTGAAGATTTACCTGCACCTGCCGAAATGCGGCGGCACCACCTTTGCCGCCAACGTTCTGCGGCAGTTCGGGTCGCGATGCTTTCACTACATCTCTGCCGCGCATCTGGCCGATTTGCACCGCCATATCGACACCGGGTTTGGCGGCATCGACGTGGTCCTGGTCCACAGCCCCGATTTTCCCTATGACGCGATGCCGCGGGATATCGACGTGGAGTATCTGGCGGTCTGCCGCGAGCCGATCTCTGCCGTGGCCTCGATGTATAATTTCGCCACCAACGCGGCGCATTCCAAATTCTATCCCAAGGTCAAGGGACTGGGGTTCTGGCAGTTCGTCGCCTATTCGCACAAGATCAACATCTGGCACCCGAATTTCCAAAGCTATTATCTGTGCGGCAACCGCCGCTGGGACGCGGTCGCGGCGTTCATCGAGGAATTCTCGGTGCAGCTTTTTACCCTGGACGAGCTGGACTGGGTCTTTCGCCGGCTGACGGGCCAAGGGCTGGATCCGACGCTGGACCGCAACCGCGCGCCGACCTATCACGCGCTGGCCGATCCGCTGGCCGAGGCGGCGAGTTCGGTGGGCGCGATGGCCGATATGGTATCGGCAGAGGATTTCTCGGATCTCGACCGGCGGCTTCTCGAAGAGCTGTTCGATACCGACCAGAAACTGTGGCGGGCCGCCCTTAACGCGGCGCAGCGCCGGGAGACGGGCGGCCGGGTTGCGCCGGCCCCGTCCGGTGCGCTGGAGCCAGCTGCGGGGACGGGCGGCGCAGCGATCTGAAATCGCCTTGCCTTGGGCGCGTGAACGCCCCAAGACACCATTCCCTGGGGACGTCTCTGGTCATGGTCGAGGGGCCCTGTTTCTACGAGGACAAGGGTTTCGGATGGGGCCATTCGATCAAGACAGTGGACGACCGCTGTGCCAAGATCTTTGGCCGCTATGTGACGAAACCCTAGGAGCAGCGGCGCGGGATGTGCTTCGTCGGAAGATGCGCGACATATCAGTACCTTGATATGCACCGGGTCGTGGTGCAAAGCTTGTACGGCGGTCTAGGTGGATTTTGTATCCTCGGGATGGTCGCGTCCTAGGGCCGCCATATACGTATATCCAACCAGCTCGTTTAAAGGCAGATCGAACCATGCCGCTACCACGCTCCATTGCCCTTCCCAACCGTCGTCCCAAGGACGTGCGCATCGTCAATTGCGCCTTCCGCCGCCGACCGCCAGTGGCCCAAGGCGGGCCTGCCGGGGTGCAGAGGTTGGTCGAGGACATCTTCGGCGGGATCTACCGCGGTTTTCACATGTACTATTTCTACGAGACACCGACCGAGGATTCCTCGGAGCTGCGCCAAACGAGCCGGATTCTCGAACTGGCGCCAATGGTCACCAAGAATCTGCGCGCCTATGAAAGCCTGATGGCGGCACTGCCGAAGAAGTTCAACAACAAGTACTTCGAAACCTGCTTTGCCGAAGGCAAGATCTATTACCTGGTCTGCCATGAAGTCGGTAGCGCACTTGCCGCACATCAGATGGGTTTCCCCTATTCGATCGTCTACCACCAGCAGGGCGCGCTGGCCTTCGAACTCGAAGCGGCCGGCGAACGGCTGTCGGAGACCGACCGCGCACTCTTGAACCAGATCGAGCGGGTCGCCTTCACCCATGCCGACGCGGTATATTTCCCCAGCCGCGGTGCGCAGGAGATCTTTTTCGAGACGTCCCAGGCGGTCACCCACGACGAGGTAAAGCTGGCCAGCCGGCCGCTTTACAACACGGTCGCCGAGTTCGAGGCGCGCCCCGATCTGGCCGCGACCTATTTGGTGGCCAACGGCTTCGGCAAACTGGTCTTGGGCGAGGCGCGACAAGGCTACCGGGTGCTTATTTCGGTCGGCGACTACAATGCCAGTAAGGGGATGGAGCGGGTTTTTGACTTCGCCTGCGCGCTGCAGCGCAACCTGCGGCAAAAGGTGCTGTGGATCTCGATCGGGCGCGAAAACCGGTCGGGGATTTTCGCCGACATCCAGAAACGCGCCGACGGGGCCGAGATCGAAACCCTGCTGGTCGGCGACCGGCTGCCCCACGACCTGGTGATGAGCCTGATCGATTTCAGCGACCAGTTTGTGATGCTGCAGCGTCGCTCGATCTTCGATTTCTCCACGCTTGAAGCGATGTCGCAAGGCAAGAGCATCGTGCTGTCGCCGGTGGGCGGCAATCCGGAATTCGACACCATGTCGAATATCCTGTTCTTCGACCCCGACGCACCGCCGGAGCTGCAAAAGACGCAGCTCAAGACAATCGCTGCTGCCGATGTGGTGACAAACGGCCGGCTGAACAAGGCCGCCTTCGACCGCTCGTTCTCGCGCGTCTCTTTCGAACAAGGCTATTGCGGGCTTTACAACGACATCCTTCAGACGCAACTCAACCCGCAGTCGAAGCCGGGCCTGCCCTCAGCGACCGCGCGCCGGGCCAAGGAGGTCTTCGCCGGCAAAGATGTGCTGATCGTTGGGCCCGGCGGCTCATCGCGCCATCTCACCCCGGCGGATGCCGAGGGGAGGGTTCTGATCGCGCTCAACAGTGCGCTGAACATGGAACTGCCCTTCGACGTGCATTTCATGCAGGACGAGCCGGCAAAAGTCGGCAGTTGGAACGCTTACCGGCAAAAGGACGTCGACCGGTTCTACGGCGTGGTCAACAACGCCGGCGGGCAGCATCTGCGGATCGATTTCGAGCTCGCCGAGAAGCTCAGCGACAAGATCTGGCGCTACGAGCTGGCGCCGATCCGGTTCGACCGGCGCTTCGACCGCTTTACGCTTGACTTCGACACAGAACCGGTCGCCGACATGCAGAGCATTCTGTTCAGCGCCGTGCAGGTCTGCGCCTGGGCTGAAGCCAAGTCGATCCGCTTGGCGGGCATCGACTTTTCCGGCGACAATTACGACGGCGCGAACCCGAACAAATACGCCTCGGGGGTAAACGGTAACCTGGCATTTTTGGCCGAGACTCTAAAAGAGCGGGGCGTCGATTTCGGCGTTTTCTATACCAACAGCGCGTTCATCAAGTCGCTCTTTGACCCCGAAGCCGTCAAGGTCGAGGATAAAAAACGTACACCGTTTCGGGTCCTGCAGGATTACGCCAAGGCCGAAGAATATGAAGAGGCGGTTCAGTATTTTTCGAAGAACTTCAAAATGGAGTGGATGAAAGAACCAAAATATGCCCGCGAGGCGGCACAGATCTACCAGGGTGCCGATCGGCTGCACGAAGCGGCGTATTTCTACGAACTTTTCTTCGAATTGGGCGGCGAATCGGCCCAATGCATGAAAAACCTCGCACAATGCCGCGACAAGCTGGGGCTGAAAGAGACCGGGTCCTGAGGCGGATGCCAGCCGGGCATCACGGTCTACTTGGGTCCGAACCGGCATCCGCTTGACAGCGGAGGCCGCAGCACGCACCTCTGCCGGCGAAAAACGGCGGGGCGGTCAGGGGACGGGCGATGCGCATTGCGGTGGTCGGGACGGGATATGTCGGGCTGGTCTCGGGCGTGTGCTTTTCCGATTTCGGCCACGACGTGATCTGCGTCGACAAGGATCCCGCCAAGATCGCCATGCTCGAGGCCGGCGAGGTGCCGATCTACGAGCCCGGGCTGGACCAGCTGATGGCCAAGAACGTCGAGGCCGGGCGGCTGACCTTCACCGCCGATCTGCCCGCCGCCATCGCCGGCGCCGAAGCGGTGTTCATCGCGGTCGGCACCCCGACCCGGCGTGGCGACGGCCATGCCGATCTGACCTACGTGATGGACGCCGCCGAAGAGATCGCCCGGAACCTGACCGATTACGCCGTGATCGTGACGAAATCCACCGTCCCCGTCGGCACCAACCGCAAGGTCAAGCAGGCCGTCGCCAAGGCCAACCCCAAGGCCGCGTTCGACGTCGCCTCGAACCCCGAATTCCTGCGCGAGGGGGCCGCGATCGAGGATTTCATGAAGCCTGACCGCGTGGTGGTGGGGGTGCAGAACGCCCGCGCCGGCGAGGTCATGTCCGAGATCTACCGCCCGCTTTACCTGCGCGACTTCCCGATTGTGATCACAGACCTCGAATCGGCCGAGATGATCAAATACGCCGCCAATGCGTTCCTGGCCACGAAGATCACCTTCATCAACGAAATCGCCCAGCTCTGCGAGCGCACCGGCGCCGACATCAAGCAGGTGTCGAAGGGCATGGGCCTCGACGGGCGCATCGGCAACAAGTTCCTGCATGCCGGGCCGGGCTATGGCGGGTCGTGCTTTCCCAAGGACACCCGCGCGCTGGCCCGGATCGGCCAGGACCACGGGCTGCCGATGCAGATCACCGAGACGGTGATCGCGGTCAACGAGGCGATCAAGCGGCGGATGATCGACAAGGTGGTCGGCCTTTGCGGCGGGTCGCTGAACGGCAAGACCATCGCGGTCCTGGGCGTCACTTTCAAGCCCAACACCGACGACATGCGCGAGGCGCCGTCGCTGACCATCGTGCCGGCGCTGGTCGGCGGCGGGGCGAAGGTGCGCGTGACCGACCCACAGGGCCGGCGCGAGGGCGAGGCGCAGATGCCCGGGGTGCAGTGGGTCGAGGACCCCTACAAGGCGGCGCAGAAGGCCGATGCGGTGGTGCTGCTGACCGAGTGGAACGAGTTCCGCGCGCTGGACCTTAGACGCCTGGCGCGGCGCATGGCGCATCCGCGCATGGCCGATCTGCGCAACATCTATTCGCCCAAGGACGCCAAACGCGCCGGGTTCGAGGCCTATACCGCCGTCGGGCGCGCCAGCTATCCGACCGAGGACTGAGCCCGCTCGGGCGCCGCGGCACTGGGCAATTCCGGCGCGCTTGGGCCGGGTGCGCCGCCCGGCTCGGGCGCATTTTACCGAAACACCATTTTCCTGCCACCGGCGCGAAAACCGCCGTTAACCCGCTGACCCCACCCTCGCGCCCGGGGGCTGATCGCATGGGGTGGATCAGCAATGGCGGCGCTAAGCCATGTCGCGACGCTGGGCGGCATATCGGGGGCGGACCCCATCACCAGCCTGGAACTTTTCGGCAGCGGCGGCGGCACGCTGCTGCAGGGCTTTTCGGACACCGGCGCGCTGCGCGGCACCTGGACCTTGGGCGCGGGCGCGGCGCAGCAGGGCGGCAGCCACGATCCCGGCGCCGCCTACGGCATCGCCCGGCTAAGCCTGGCGCTCGACGGCGGCAGCCGGATTTTGACCGACGATCAGTTCGGCCGCATCGCCAGCTCGGGAAGCCACCGCGCAGCGCTGGATCAAAGCGCATTTGGCCTATTTAGGATCGAAACCGCCTGGCTCGACCAGGGCGCGTCGGGCTGGCTTTACGTCGAACATCCGACCGGCGGGCTGGCGCGGTTCACCGTCACCGATGCCGCGCTGGCCGGCGGCGGCACCCTGGCGCTGGCGCCGCAGGCGACCACCGCCACCGGCGCGATCGACGATCTGGTGCAGATGGCGCGCGGCAGCACCGACTATCTGGTCAGCGTCTCGGCGGCCACCGACGCGGTCACCGTCTGGCAGGTGGGCGGCGGCGGCACACTGACCGAAACCGGCGCGGCGCCGGGCGGGCAGGGGCTGGCGGCGCCCTCGGCGGCGGTCAGCGTCAGCGTCGACGGCGACGGCTATCTGGTGGTGGCCGGCACCGGGTCGAGCTCGCTCAGCGTCTACCGGTTGACCGTGGCGGGCGGGCTGCAGATGACCGACCATGTGCTCGACGACGCGGTGGCGACCCGGTTTTCCGGCGCCAGCGTGCTGGAGACGGCCGAGCTGGACGGGCGCCCCTATCTGCTGGCCGCCGGCAACGACCAGGGCTTGAGCGTGCTGACGGTTCTGCCCGGCGGACAACTGGTGCATCTGGCAAGCCTCGGCGACAGCGCCGAGATGACGCTGGACGCGGTCACGGCGATCACCGCCCATGCGGTGGGCGGACGGTTGCAGATCTTCGCCGCCTCGGCCGGCGAGACCGGGATTACGCAGCTCGAATTCGACCCTGGCCCGGCCGGATCGACCCTGATCGGCAGCACTGCCAACGACAGCTTGACCGGCACCGGCGGCGCCGACGTGCTGACCGGCGGCGGCGGCAACGACACGCTGTCGGGCGGCGGCGGCGACGATATCCTGCGCGACGGCGCCGGCGTCGACCGGCTGGCCGGCGGTGCCGGCGCGGACCTCTTCGTTCTGGTGGCCGACGGCGTGCCCGACATCATCGTCGATTTCGACCCCGCCGAGGACCGGCTGGATCTGTCGGCGTTCGACATGCTCTACAGCCGCATCCAGCTCGACATCATCCCCACCTCCTTCGGCGCGCGGCTGCTTTACCGCGACGAGGACATCCGGGTCTACAGCGCCAGCGGCCAGACCCTGGCCGAGACCGCGTTCACCGATGCCGCGCTTTTGAACCTCTACCGTCCGCCGCGCGGCGATTACGTCGCGCAAGAAACGCTCGCTGGGACCGAGGGCGCCGATACCCTGGTCGGGGCCGAGGCCAATCTGCAGGTGCTGGGGCTCGGCGGCGACGATGTGCTGCGCAGCCAGTCGGGGCAGAACCTGCTCGACGGTGGCGGCGGGCGCGACTGCGCCGACTATTCCACCGCCGCGCTCGCCGTCGAGGCGGATCTGACCGACGGCTTCGCCCTGGTCGGCGCCGACTGGTCGGATCAGCTGGTGGGGATCGAGCATCTGGTGGGCGGCGCCTTCGACGACGTGTTGTCGGGCGACGGCGGCGGCAACGAGCTCTTCGGCGCGGCGGGGGCCGACGCGCTGCTGGGCGCGGCCGGATCGGACGAGCTGACCGGCGGCACCGGGGCCGACACGCTGACCGGCGGCGACGGCAACGACACGCTTTATGGCAATACCAGCACCGATATGCTGATGGGCGGCGGCGGCGCCGACGAGGTCCGCGGCGGCAGCGGCCAGGACGTGCTTTATGGCGGCGCGGGCGACGACTATCTGATCGGTCACGACGGCTGGGATTCGCTCTTCGGCGAGGCCGGCGACGACGAGCTGCGCGGCAGCACCGGGGCCGACACCCTGCGCGGCGGCGCCGGCGATGACGCGCTGCATGGCGGCACCGGGGTCGATCGGCTTTACGGCGGCGACGACGACGACCGGATCTGGGGCAACCAAGGGGCCGATCCGCTTTACGGCGAGGCCGGGCGGGACGAGCTCTTCGGCGGCTCGGCGATCGACACGCTGTCGGGCGGCACCGGCAACGACACGCTGTGGGGCAACGAGGGCGCCGACGATCTGTTCGGCAATTCGGGCAACGATCTGCTTTACGGCGGCACCGGCAACGACAACCAAAGCGGCGGGCCGGGCAACGACACGATCTATGGCGGGCAGGGCCTGGACACCTTGAACGGCAGCGGCGGCGACGACTGGCTGCGCGGCGGCACGCTGGCCGACACCTTCATCTACACCTCCGGTGCCGACCGGATCGACGATTACAAGACCTCCGTGGACACGCTCTTGCTGGACACCTCCCTGTGGAGCGGCAGCAAGACCGCCGCCCAAATCCTGGCCCAGTTCGGCGCCAGCCAGGGCGGCGATTACGTGCTGAATTTCGGCGGCGGCAATTCGCTGACCTTCAACGGCGGCCTCGTTCCGGGGCAGCTGGAGGACAGTATCGGGTTTCTCTAGGGCAGGCCGCGTCTGGCCGGACAGGCCTGGGGCGGAGACCCTGGCACGCAAGGCGCGCGCTGGCCTGCGATCTCGAGGCCGCGCGCCCGGACCCAAAGGGGCTCAGATCATCAGGATCTTGCGATAGTGCCGCCGCAGCAGCATCAGACCGAAGAACAGCGAGATCAGCGCGATCGCGAAGACGAAGGCCATCGAGATATAGTCGGGCTCGTAATAGCTGTAGAACCCGGTGCGGGTCAGGCCGGTCAGATGCACCAGCGGGTTGTACCACAGGATGTTCTGGGCAAAGCGCGGCAAATCCTCGTAGATGTAGATGATCGCCGACAAAAGCAGCAGCGGCCGGCTGGCCGCGGTCCACAGCGACTTCCAGATCGGGAACAGCTCGAACAGCAGGCAATTGACCGACCCGATCCCGAAGCCCAGCAGAGCGGCCGCCGAAAACGCCAGCAGGATCGGCCCGAATTCCAGCGCCACACGCAGATCCAGCGTGACCAGGATGCCGGCAAAGATCAGATAGGTGACCGTCAGCTGGGTCAGCACCGCCAGGATGAAGCGGGCCAGGAGCGCATCGAGGAACGACACCGCCGGATAGACCAGAAGCGCCTTGGAATAGCGGATCGCCGACGCGGTCACCTGGTGGATTTCCTGATACATCCGGAACGGCATCAGCCCGGTGGCGTAGAACAGCACGAAACTGGTGCCCAGCGACGGGCTGCGCAACAGGAAGGAAAACGCCACCGCCAGGATCAGCACGATCGCCACCGGCTCGAGCACCGCCCAGACATATCCCCCCGGAGACCGGCCATAGGTCGACGACATCTCGCGCAGAATCAGCGCGGTGATGGTGCGCAGGTTCTGAAACCGACGATTCGGCCTGCCTTGCGGCAGCGGGACGGGAGTGGAGGCCATGGGCGGAACGCGGTGGCGCCTTTGCTCTTGCAATCCTAACGACAAAGCGTTGTTTTCCGACTATATTGCGGCCACACTCGAAGGCCCAGCCCTCTTTGCCGGCGGGCAGAGCACAGCCGGCGGCGGCCTGTAACCGGAGAGAACGCGCCCCTTGACCAAGACCCCGTCCCGCACCGGCCAGCCCGCCGCGCCCGAAGCGGCGCGCCCCCGAGCCGAGCCCGTGGTCCTGCTGGGGCCGAAATTCGTGCGCTCGACACCGGGGGCCGCCGCGCCGCCGCCCGCACAGGCGGCGCCCGCGCCCACAGCACCGGCCCAACCGCAGCCGGTGGCGCCGGAGACGGGAGCCGCACCCGCCCCGAAACCCGCCGCGCCGACGGCGGATCAGGCCGCACCGGCCGCCGCGCCCGCGCCCGCCGCGAAACCTGCACCGCCGCCGAAGCCGGCCCCGACGCCGGCCGCGCCGGAGGAGGCGACGGCGCCCGCGCCGAAACCTGCGCCGAAACCCGCCCCGCCGGCGGCGGACCAGGCCGCGCCTGCCGCCGATCCCGCGCCCGCCCCGAAACCTGCGCCGAAGCCCAAGCCGAAACCGGCCCCGAAGCCGCCGGCCAAGGCCAAGGCCGGCCCGCCGGCCAAGGTTCCGCCGAAGAAGCTGCCGGCCAAACCGGCGCCGCAGCCGCCACCCGCCGCGCCGGTCGCCCCGCCGGCGAGCCCGGCGCGGGCGCGGCCGCGGCACTGGCTGGTGCTGTTCGGCTTCGTTCTGCTGGTGCTGGCACCGCTCGGCGTCGCCGCCTGGTATCTCTGGACCCGCGCCGAGGACCAGTTCGTCTCGGAACTGGGCTTCACCGTGCGCCGCGAAGAGGCCGCCTCGGCGGTCGATCTCTTGGGCGGGCTGAGCAACCTGTCCTCGGCGGGCTCGTCGGATACGGATGTGCTGTACGAATATATCCAAAGCCAGGAGATGGTGCGCCTGGTCGACGGGGCGCTGGATCTGCGCCGTCTCTATGCCACCCACAGCGACACCGATCCGGTCTTCGCGTTCCAGAGCGGCGGCAGCATCGAGGATCTGGTCGCCTATTGGCGGCGCATGGTGCAGATCTCGTACAATCCCGGCTCGGGCATGCTCGATCTCAAGGTCTTCGCCTTCGAGCCCGACACCGCTCAGCGGATCGCCGACGAAATCCTGGCCAACAGCTCGCGGGTGATCAACGAGATCAGCGCCATCGCCCGCGACGACGCGACGCGCTATGCGCTGGAGGATCTGGAGGTCGCCAAAAGCCAGCTGCGTTCGGCGCGCGAGGCGCTGACCGCGTTCCGGTCGCGCACCCGCATCGTCGACCCCAGTGCCGATCTGCAGGGCCAGATGGGGCTGTTGACGACGCTGCAGCAGCAGCTCGCCGCGGCGATGATCGATCTCGACCTGTTGCGCGAGACCACGTCCGAGAACGACCCGCGCCTGACCCAGGCGCGGCTGCGCATCGACGTGATCCGCAAGCGCATCGAAGAGGAACGCAGCAAGTTCGGCCAGGGCGGCGCCGGCGACAGCGGCCAGGACTACGCCACGCTGGTGGCCGAGTTCGAGCGCCTGACCGTGGACCGCGAATTCGCCGAACAGACCTATACCGCAGCGCTGTCGGCCTATGCCGCGGCCCAGGCCGAGGCGGAACGCCAAAGCCGCTATCTGGCACCCTATGTCCGCCCGACTCTGGCCGAGACCGCCGAATATCCGCGCCGCCCGATCCTGCTGGCGCTGGCGGCGCTGTTTCTGACCTTGGCCTGGGCGGTGCTGGTGCTGATCTACTATTCGCTGCGCGACCGGCAGTGACGCGGGCCCCGGTATGGTGCGGCTCGATCATCTCAGCATGCGTTTCGCCACCCGGCGAAGCTATAAGGTGCTGTTCGACAATGTCTCGCTGACCTTCCCCACCGGCCGCGCGGTGGCGCTTTTGGGCCGCAACGGGGCCGGCAAGTCGACCCTGCTCGAGGTCATCGCCGGCTCGGTCGCGCCCACCGCCGGCCAGGTGATCTCGGACGGTACGATTTCCTGGCCGGTGGGCTTCGCCGGCAGCTTTCACCGCGACATGACCGGGGCGCAGAACATCCGCTTCATCGCCCGGGTCTACGGCGTCGACACCACCGAACTTCTCGACTACGTCGCCGAGTTCGCCCAGCTCGGCCAGCATTTCCACATGCCGGTGCGCAGCTATTCCTCGGGCATGCGGTCGCGGCTGACCTTCGGCGCCTCAATGGGGATCAAGTTCGACACCTATCTGGTGGACGAGGTCACCAGCGTCGGCGACGCCGCGTTCCGCAAGCACAGCGCCGAGGTGTTCAAGGAACGCATGCGCGACAGCAGCGCCATCGTGGTATCGCATTCGATGCCGCAGATCCGTCAGCTCTGCGACGCCGGCGCGGTGCTCGAGGGCGGGCAGCTGACCTATTTCGACGACCTGGAAGAGGCGATCGAGGTGCACGAGGACAACATGACCCGCCGCGCCGCCTGACCCGCAACGGCGGCACATCGCATGTGCCCACCCGGTACCGGGCCCCGGCTGTCGCAGGCGAAGAATCAGTACACAGGCCACTCCACAGGGCTAAATGCCGTTCTGTATTCAGCTAGGGATGTCGCTGCGTTGGGCTGGTTTGGCCTGAAGCGAACGTTGAAGAAGCTCGGAAAGATGAGTGCATCCGCCGCTCAGCCGTCGCCCGCGGCGTCAGCCCCGGATCGCGCCCAGCCCCGCCCCCCAGGGCGGGCGCGATGCGTTGAAACGCTTAAATTCATTGCGACATCTGTGCTTTTGGGCGACCACGGCGCAAGTTGCGAGGCGCCCACCCTCGGGGCTGGGCGCGATCCTTGCGAGTCCTGGAGGGGTTATTCTTCTTAGTAATTAGACTGTCCGCCCAAGGCCAAACCCACCGTCGCGGCGCAGCATCCGCGGTCCGCGCTCTAAAGGTCGGCCTCCAGCGGCGGCACAATCGAGCGGATCGCGACCGGTCGGCTGCGGAAATGCGCGATCGCCGCCATCACGTCGTCGGCCAAGGCCTTCGGCGTGGTGAAAAAGGTCTCCAGCCAGGCGGGATCGGGCGGACGCGCCTCGAGGTTCAGCACCTGTTCAAGCGGCGCCACCAGGCCGCTGGCCTCGAACAGCCGCCGCATCGGCTCGACAAGCGGGTCGAAGTAATTTTCGACATAGTCGAGATAGATCAGCGTCGGCACCCCGGCGCGCACCAGATCGACCGCCGCCGTCGAGGTGCAGGTGATGCCGACCGCGGCCCGCTCCAGCACCTCGTCCATCGGATCGGCGGTCAGCTTGAGATTGTCGGGAAAGGCCTGATCCGCCATCAGGTCGGGATAGGCGAATTCCTCACGGTGCAAGTGGTCGAGGTTTTCGTGCGGTAGATGCCGCAGCTTCAGCCAGACGGTGCGATCGGGATTGGCGCGGGCGATCGCCGTCAGCATGCGCAGCACATGCATCCGTCCGGTCAGGGACCGCGGCGATTGCGCCTGGGCGAAAAAATAGACATCGCGCCGGTCGCCGAGGTCGGAGGCCGGGCCCGGACGCAGAAACACAGGGTGCCCGAAGCCCAGGAATTGCCGGCCGGCGTCGATCGATTCCGAATAGCTCTCGTAGGCCGTGATATCGCCCTTCGGCACCAAAAAGACGCCATCGGCGAAGCGGCGGTTGAAGAAGCCACGCTCGGGGTCGAAATCGAGCCCGCCCTGGAAGGCCAGAATGCAGGGCCGGTCGGCCATCTGCCGCACCCAGAACTTGCGCATCATGTCGCGCAGGGGCGCGAACATCCGCGAGGTGATGATGACGTCGAACTCCTGCAGCGGGACGACCTGGCGGAACGCCTCGTTGCGCAGCAGGATGTCGGGGCCCTGGGGCAGGATGTTGGTCAGCTGCCGGTACGAGACGTCGCTACCGGTCACCAGCTGCGCAAGCAGCACCTCTGACTTGGTGTCCTTGAGGATCTCGCGCATCCGGGCGGCGAAAAACAGCGTGCTGTCGTCGGCGAACGGCACCAAGATGCGCAACGGGCGGTCGGTCATCGCTGCGCCCCCGTCTCGGCGCCCTGCGCCGCGTCGCGGTCGGCGGTGGCGCGCTCGAACGCCGCCAGCGTGGCCGCCTGCGCCCGGTCATGCGCCCGGTGGTCCGGCATCCGGCGCACCAGGTCCTGTTCGGCCCGTTTTGCCCGCCGCGCCGCGGCACGTACCAGCGGCCCCACACCGGGCGCCTTGGCCAGGCCGCGCAGCCATTTTCCGAACCGGGTTTTGCCCAATCTGCGTACCAGACTCATCTGTTCGCCCCGCGTCCCCCTCGATCCCTCGCCGCGCGCTGCGCCGCCTCCCGCGCACCGGCCGCGGGCGGACATGTCACTGATCTGTCGATGATGTTCAAGCGGCTTTCATTTCCACCGAAACTTTCGTATCCGACCGCGCAAAGGCATATAACCGGGGCCGATATGACGGCACAGACCACGGCCGCGATCATTCTCGCACGAGGCGGCTCCAAGGGCATTCCAGGCAAGAACCTCCGCCCCGTCGGCGGCGTCTCTCTGGTCGGCCGGTCGGTGCGCGCCGCGCGCGCCGCGGCCGGGGTCGACGCCGGGGTCTGGGTGTCGACCGACGATGCCGAGATCGCCGCCGAGGCGCGCCGCCACGGCGCCCATGTCATCGACCGGCCCGCCGAGATCTCCGGCGACGGCGCCAGCTCCGAATCGGGCTGGCTGCACGCCCTGGGCGTGATCCGCCGGACCCATCCCGGCCTCGACCGGCTGGTCTTCTTGCAATGCACCTCGCCCTTCACCACCGGCGCCGATATCGACGCCTGCCTGGCCGCGCAGACCGCGCAGGGTGCGGACTGCGCACTGTCGGCGATCCCCGACCACGGCTTTCTGTGGCACCGCGACGCCGACGGCTTCGGCCGCGGTGCCAACCATGACGAGACCGCGCCGCGCAAGCGCCGCCAGGACCTGGAGCCCGCCTATCTGGAAAGTGGCGCGATCTATACTGTCGACGCCGCCGCCTTCGAACGCACCGGCCAGCGGTTCTGTGGCCGGGTCGCGCTTTCGGAAGTCGACCACCCCAAGATCGAGATCGACAGCCCCGACGATCTGGCGGTGATCGCGGCGATCGCGGCGCATCGCGACCGCGCCCCGGTCGATCCCGCCCGCCTGGCGGGCCTGCGCGCCCTGGTGATGGATTTCGACGGGGTGCATACCGACGATCTGGTCGACACCGCCCAGGACGGCACCGAAACCGTGCGCACCTCGCGCCGCGACGGGCTGGGGCTGGGCCGGATGCGCGCCGAGACCGACATCCGGCTTCTGATCCTGTCGAAAGAGCGCAACCCGGTGGTCCAGGCCCGGGCCAAAAAGCTGGGGATCGAGGCCTTGAACGGCATCGACGACAAGCCCGCCGCCCTGGCCGAGTGGCTTGCGGCCCAGGGCATCGCCGCCGCCGACACGGCCTATGTGGGCAATGACGTCAACGACCTGGCGGCGATGGCGATGGTGGGGCTGTCGGCCTGCCCCTCGGACGCCCATCCGCGGGCGATCGAGGCGGCGCAGTGGATCCTGCCCGCGCCCGGTGGCCGCGGCGCCCTGCGCGCGATGGCCGACCAGATCCTGGCGGCGCGTGGATGAGTGACGTCACCGTCGTGGCCGGCAGCGGACTGTCGCTGGCCCGGATCGCCCCGGGGCGGGTCCTGGCCGCCGATACCATGGTCCGGGTCAACAACTTCTATTTCGAGGACCGCTATTACCTCGGCCGGCGGGTCGATCTGGCGTTCATCGGCGGCGACCCCAGGGTCACCCCGTTCATGTTCGAAACGCTGGCCCGGGCGCATGCGCAGTACCAGGTCCGCGCCTGGTCGGCGCCGACGCCCCGGATCGCCCGCATCGGGCGCAAGTTCATGACCGCGCCCTACCGGCCGCTGCGCTACGCCGACGACCGGGTCGGCGCCCTGCTGCACGACCTGCGGACGCGCTATCAGGCCCAGCCCAGCAGCGGCATCCAGGCGCTGTTTCTGGCCCATGCCCTGGGCGCGCGGCACATCGTCCTGGCGGGCATCGACCTCTATGCCGGGCCGCAGCGCTATGCCTATGCCCCGGGCCGCCACCAGCGCGACCTGTTGGGCGCCGACCTGGCCACGCGGTCCTACGATCTGCGCCTGCACCATCCCGATCTCGACCGCCAGGCGATCGCCTGGCTGGCCGAGCAGCCCGACGTCGCGCTTTGGCGCAGCGCCGATTGTGCGGCGCTGAACGACCTGCTCGATCTGGCGCCCGAACGCCCCGGGCCGGCGCCAGAGGCCGCGCCCAAGGACCGCATCCTCGACTGGGCGGACTGGGCCGGCTGGTATCCGATCGGGCTGTTGAAAGTCCTGCGCCGGGCGCGCCGGCTGCAGCGCAAACTGACCGGAGCCCTGTCGTGATGCCGGCTGCGCCGCCGCCCCTGGCCCAGGCCGCCCGGGTCGCGAATTGGCTGCACGGCCGGGCGCTGCCGCTTTGGGCACGCGCCGGGATCGACCCCTCGGGCGCCGGCGCCTGGGAGGCGCTCGACCACGACGCGCGGCCGCTGACGGCGCGCGACAAGCGGCTGCGGGTGATGCCGCGCCAGGCCTTCGTCTTCGCCCGCGCCGCTCAGGATGGGGCAGGGCAGGGCGCCGCGGATTACCTGGGGCTGGCGCAGGATCTCTTCGGCTTCGCCATGCGGCACGGTTTCGACCCTAATACGGGGCATTTGGCCGCGCGTCTGGCCCCCGACGGGACCCTCCTTCAGGCCCCGCACGACCTCTACGACCTGGCGTTCATGTATCTCGCCGCCGCCGCGCTGGCCGGGGCCGGGGCCGAGATCGGCGACACCCTCGACCGCCTCGACCGGGGCCTCGACCGGCTCGCCGCGCCGCGCGGCTGGCACGAGACCGCCGATGCCCGCCTGCCGCGCCGGCAGAACCCGCATATGCACCTCTTCGAGGCCGCGACCGAGCTTTATGCCGTGACCGCCGAACCGCGCTATGCGCGCATCGCCGAGACCTGCCTGGAGCTCTTCCGCGAGGTCTTTTTGCAGCCCGACGGCCGGGTCTTCGAGTTTTTCAACGCCGACTGGGGCCCGCCCCAGGGCGCCCAGGCGGTCGAGCCCGGGCACATGGCCGAATGGATCTGGCTTCTCGACCGCCACGCGGCGGTGACCGGCACCGATCCGGGGGTGGATCTGGGGGCGCTCTTTGCCCAGGTCCTGGCCGGGCGCGACGGCATGGGGCTGTTGCGCGACAGCACCGTGCCCCTGGCCGAGACCCGCCGGCTCTGGCCCCAGACCGAGCTTTTGAAGGCCGCGCTGGTGCTGCGGCGCCGCGGCCTGGCGCTGCCCGAGGATGCCGGCCCGGACCGGATCCTCGACCGGCTCTTCGCCGAGTATCTCGACACGCCGGTGCCCGGCGGCTGGTACGACAAGCGGCATCTGGACGGCCGGCTTCTGTCGACCGACATGCCGTCCTCGACCTTCTACCACCTCTATGTCGCCTTTGCCGCCTATCTGCAGGACGCAGGCGCGGTCACGACCTGAGCCGCCGCCACAGGTGGCTCGCCAGGCACGCCGCGGCACGGTGCCGCGGCAGCCCTTCGATCTCGCGGTAGAGCCGCCAGGTGGCGGCGATCCCACGCAGCCGGTCCGACGACAGCGAGCCGGCGCGCATGTGATAGACCGCCAGCGGCGCAGTCACCGCCCGGGCCGGACCGGACCGGCGCAACAGCTGCAGCCACAGCCCGTAATCCTGGCGCATGCGGATATCGGGCATCTCGGCCCGGCCATAGATCGCGCTGTCGTAGACCGCGGTCAGGCAGCCGATGACGTTGCCGCGCAACAGCCCGTCGTAGTCGACCGCTGCCGGCACCCGGACCGCGTGCCGCCGCCCGCCGCGGACCCGGTAGAACCCGGTATAGCAAAGCGCCACGTCCTCGGCCTGCATGAAGGCGATCTGGCGCTTGAGCTTTTCGGGCAGCCATTCGTCGTCGGCGTCGAGAAACGCGATGTAGCGGCCGCGCGCGGCGGCGATCGCCCGGTTGCGCGCCCGGGCCGCGCCGCTGTTGCCCGGCCAGCGCAACAGCCGCAGCCGCGGCTCACCCGCCGCCAGCCGCTCGGCCAGCGCCGCCGAGCCGTCGGTCGAGCCGTCGTCGCTGACGATCATCTCCCAATCGGCGAAGCTTTGCGCCTGCACCGAGGCCACGGCGCGGGCCAGCGTGCCGGCGGCGTTGTAGCAGGGGGTGATCACCGAAACCGCGGGCGGCACAGGCTGTCCTGAGAGTTTGACTTCTGCGGGGCGCGCCGATAGGTCGTCGCGCAACACCAGTTGCCCCCTTACCTTATGGAGCGCGCCGTGACCACACCCGCCAAACCCGTTCAAGTCATTGCAGAAATCGGTTGCAACCACAAAGGCGACATGGAGATCGCCAAGGAACTGATCCGCGTCGCCGCGCATGTCTGCAAGGCCGACATCGCCAAGTTCCAGAAACGCCACAACCGCGAGCTTCTGACGCCCGAAGAATACAACCGCCCCCACCCGGTGCCCGCCAACGCCTATGGCGACACCTACGGCGCGCACCGCGAATACCTGGAGTTCGACACCGAGCAGCACCGCGAGCTGATCGAGGAATGCGAGCGCAACGGCATCAAATACTCCACCTCGGTCTGGGATCTGACCTCGGCGCGCGAGATGGCGGCGCTGAACCCGCCCTTGTTGAAGATCCCCTCGGCTACCAATCAGCATTTCGACCTGCAGGGCTATCTCTGCGAGAATTACGGCGGCGAGATTCACGTCTCGACGGGCATGTCCACCGGCGACGAGATCAAGACGCTGGTGGAGTTCTACGAAGAGCGCGGCCGCGCCCAGGACCTGGTGGTCTATTCCTGCACCTCGGGCTATCCGGTGGCGTTCGAAGACATCTGCCTGTTTGAGATCGCCAAGCTGATGGACATCTACGGGGGCCGGGTGAAGGGCATCGGGTTTTCCGGCCACCACCTGGGCATCGCCGCGGACGTCGCCGCGATGGCGGTGGGGCGGATGAAGCAGACCGAGGGCAAGGGCGACTTCACCCATATCGAGCGTCACTTCACGCTCGACCGCACCTGGAAGGGCACCGACCACGCCGCGAGCCTGGAACCCGACGGGCTGCGCCGGCTCTGCCGCGACCTGCGCCACGTCAACCTCGCCCTGGCGCACAAGACCCAGGACATCCTGCCGGTGGAGCAGGTGCAGCGCGACAAGCTGAAATGGGTCAAGGAACGCCACGGGGCGCTGGTTGCCGAATGACGCAACCGCGCCGCGTCTGACCGTCGCCATCTCGAGCTTGGGCGCGCGGGCGGGGCAGATCGCCCTGCCGCCGCCCGAGGCGGACATCACCTATCTGCTGCTGCTGCAGCGCCCCCAGGACGCGCCGCCCCTGGCCCCGCGCGCCGATCTGACGGTCGTCCCGCTCGACAGCCTCGGCACCGCGGCCAGCCGCAATGCCGCGCTCGATGCCGCGAAAACCCCGTTTCTGCTCTTTGCCGACGACGACGTGGCGCTTGATATCGGCGGCGTCAAACGGCTGTTGGACCGCCTCGCCGCCGCGCCCGGGCTCGACATCGTCACCGCGCGGCTGGCGGGCACGGCCAAGCGCTATGCGCCCCGCGCGCATCGGCTGCGGCGCTGGAACGCCGGCAAGACCGGCACGCCCGAGATCCTGGTGCGGCTGGCCCGGATCCGGGCGCGGGGCGTCCGCTTCGACGCCGATTTCGGGATCGGCGGGCGCTACGGGCTGGGCGAAGAGTTCGTGTTTCTCGCCGATGCGCTGGCCGCCGGGCTCCGCGGGCGCTTCGAGCCGGTGACGATCGGCCGCCATCCCGGCGCCGGCACTGGCGGCGATTGGGCCGACCCTGCGCTCTTGCGCGCCCGCATCGCCGTGCTGGCCCGGGTCTTCGGCCGCGCCGCGCCGCTCGCGCGGCTGGCCTATGCCCTGAAGCACCGCCGCCGCCTGGCCGCCGCCCCCGGCGGCGCCGTCGGCTTCCTCCTCGGCCGCCGGCCGTCCTGAGCGGCCCGCTTTTGCCCTTCACATCGCCGCGGCCCGCATTTAAGCAGCGGCGCAAGAACCGACGGCGCTTTGTTGTCACCACACCGGCGAGGGGCAAGCACATGTCCGTAGAAGAGGCCAAACCCGTACCTGCACCCGGGACCGCGATCGACATGCTGTTGCGGCCGGACCAGAAGGGCTGGAACGTCCTGCAACTGGCCCGGCTGGAGGCCTCCAAGCAATCGGCGCGCTTCCTGCTCAAGCACATGGTCACCGCCAAACCGTTTCCGGCCGGGCGGCAGCTTTTGGAATATGCCGTCAACCTCGCGCTCGAAGACGCCCGCGACACCGACCACTACCTGGAATTCGGCGTCGCCAGCGGGCGCACCATCAACTGCATCGCCGATGTCTCAAAGCGCAAGGTCTATGGCTTCGACAGCTTCGACGGCCTGCCCGAGGACTGGACCTTCGCCTATCCCAAGGGACGCTTCGCCGGCCAGTTGCCCAAGGTGCGCGACAATGTCGAGCTCGTCGTCGGCTGGTTCACCGACACGCTGCCGAAATTCGCCGCCGGGCTGCCCAAAGACGCCACCGTGGGCTTTCTGCATGTCGATTGCGATCTTTACTCGTCGACCGTCACCGTGCTCTGGCAGCTTGCGCCGTTCATGCGCGACGGCACCGTGATCGTGTTCGACGAATACTTCAACTACGTCGGCTGGAAGCAGCACGAACACAAGGCGTTCAAGGAATTCCTGAAGACCTTCGGCTACCGCGCCGAATATCTCGCCTTCGTCCCGGTGCACCAGCAGGTGGCGGTCCGGATCCACAAGCTCTGACCGGGTCCGCCGGGCGCGCGGTGCCTTGTTTTCCGCCGTCCGGCCCTGGTAACGCTGGGGCGGCGGCAAGGGCGGCAAAGGGCGGGCCCGCATGATCACCCCGGTTCTTCTTTGCGGCGGCGCGGGCACCCGGCTCTGGCCGCTGTCGCGCAAGAGCTACCCCAAGCAGTTCGCCGCGCTCCTGGGCGAGGACAGCCTGTTCCAGGACGCCGCCCGGCGGTTCGACGCGCCCGGCTTCGCGCCGCCGCTGGTGGTCACCAATGCCGAGTTCCGCTTCATCGTCACCGAACAGCTCGCCGCGGCGGGCATCGACCCCGGCGCGGTGCTGATCGAGCCCCAGGGGCGCAACACCGCGCCTGCGGTGCTGGCCGCCGCGCTGTGGCTGGCGCGGACCGACCCCGAGGCGCTGATGCTGGTGGCGCCGTCGGATCACGCCATCCCCGACGCCGCGGCGTTCCGCGACGCCGTCGCAACCGGCGCCGCGGCGGCACGCCAGGGCCGGCTGGTGACTTTCGGCATCGCGCCCGACAGCCCCGAGACCGGCTATGGCTGGCTCGAACTCGACGACGCCCCGGACGCCGCACCGGGCGCGCGCGACCTGGTCCGCTTCGTCGAGAAGCCGGACGCCAAAACCGCGCAAATCATGCTGGAACAGGGTCGATTTTTGTGGAACGCCGGCATCTTCCTGTTCTCCGCCCGGGCGATCCTCGAGGCCTTCGACCGGCACGCGCCCGACCTCGTCGCGCCGGTCCGCGAGGCGCTCGACCAGGCCCGCGCCGATCTGGGTTTTCTGCGCCTCGCCGCCGGGCCATGGGCCGGGTTGCCCGAGATCTCGGTCGATTACGCGGTGATGGAGCGTGCCGGCAATCTATCGGTGGTGCCGTTCGCCGCCGGCTGGTCGGATCTGGGCGACTGGCACGCGGTCTGGGCCGAGATGGCGCCCGACGCGGCCGGGGTCGCGACCGGCGGCAACGCCCTGGCGCTCAACTGCCGCGACACGCTGCTCAGGTCCGAGGCCGAGGGGCTGCAGCTCGTCGGCATCGGACTTGACGGCGTCGTCGCGGTGGCGATGCCCGACGCGGTGCTGGTCGCCGGCGCGGGCCATGCGCAGGCGGTCAAGCCCGCCGTCGCCGCGCTGCAGGCCCAGGGCGCCGCCCAGGCCGAGGCCTTCCCCCGCGACCACCGGCCCTGGGGCTGGTTCGACACCCTGGTCCAGGGCGACCGGTTCAAGGTCAAGCGCATCGTGGTCAAGCCCGGCGGCGTGCTGTCGCTGCAATCGCATATGCACCGCTCCGAACATTGGGTCGTGGTCGAGGGCACCGCCAAGGTGACCGTGGGCGACGAGGTCCGGCTTTTGGGCGAGAACCAGTCGCTCTACGTGCCGCTCGGCGCCCGGCACCGGCTGGAAAACCCCGGCAAGCTGCCGATGGTGCTGATCGAGGTGCTGACCGGCAGCTATCTGGGCGAAGACGACATCGTCCGCTACGAAGACCTCTATGCGCGGGACTGACGGCGCGAGCGCGGCCAACGAGGGAGCAGGGCAGGGCGGTGCAGATCGAAGAAACCAAGCTCCCCGGCGTGCTGATCCTGACGCCCCGGCGTTTCACCGACGCCCGCGGCTTTTTCTGCGAAAGCTGGAGCCGGGCGCGGATGGCCGAGGCCGGGCTCGACTACGATTTCGTGCAGGACAACCACTCGCTGTCGACCGCCGCCGGCACCTTGCGCGGCCTGCACCACCAGGCGCCTCCCCAGGCCCAGGCCAAGCTGGTGCGCTGCGGCCGCGGCCGGCTTTACGACGTCGCCGTCGACATCCGCACCGGCTCGCCCACCTACGGTCATTGGGTCGGGGTCGAGCTCAGCTTCGACAACGGCCGCCAGCTGCTGATCCCGCCGGGCTTTCTGCACGGGTTCGTCACCCGCGCGCCGATGACCGAGATCGTCTATAAATGCAGCGCCGCTTACGCGCCTCAGACCGAGGGCGCGGTGCGCTGGAACGACCCTGCGATCGGCATCGACTGGGGCCTCGACGGCGACCCGGTGCTGAGCGACAAGGACGCTGCGGCGCCGCTTCTGGCCGAGATAGGGCCTGTTTTTGCCTATGAGGGCGCGTGATGAAGATCCTGGTCACCGGCGGCGCGGGGTTCATCGGCTCGGCCGTGGTGCGGCTGGCCATCGCCCGCGGCCACCAGGTGGTCAACCTCGACGCGCTGAGCTACGCCGCCTGCCTTGACAACGTGTCAAGCGTCGCCGACGCGCCCGGCTACGCCTTCGAGCATGCCGATATCCGCGACCGGGCGGCGCTGGACCGGATCTTTCGCGACCACGCCCCAGACGCGGTGATGCATCTGGCCGCCGAAACCCATGTCGACCGCTCGATCGACGGCCCCGCCGCCTTCATCGACACCAACGTCACCGGCACCGCGACCCTGCTGCAGGCCGCGCGCGCCCATTGGCAGGGGCGGGGCGGCGCCTTCCGGTTTCACCACGTCTCGACCGACGAGGTGTTCGGCACGCTCGGGCCAGCCGGCCGGTTCACCGAGGCCACGGCCTACGCTCCAAACAGCCCCTATGCCGCTTCGAAGGCCGCCGCCGACCACCTGGCGCGCGCCTGGTTTCAGACCTACGGCCTGCCCGTCGTGCTGTCGAACTGCACCAACAATTACGGGCCCTACCAGTTCCCCGAAAAGCTGATCCCGGTGACGATCCTGACCGCGCTCGCCGGCGATCCGATCCCGGTCTACGGCGCCGGCGAGAACGTGCGCGACTGGCTTTACGTCGAGGATCACGCCGCCGCGCTGCTGCTGGTGCTGGAAAACGGCCAGGTCGGCCGGTCCTACAATGTCGGCGCCGAGGCCGAGCTGACCAACATCGATCTGGTGCACAAGATCTGCGCGCTTCTCGACGAGATGCGGCCCAAAAACAGTCCCTACGCGGCCCAAATCTCCTTCGTCGCCGATCGCCCGGGCCACGATGCGCGCTATGCCATCGATCCGGCGCGGATCCGGACCGAGCTCGGCTGGCGGCCGCAGGTGACGCTGGAAGACGGCCTGCGCCGGACCGTCGCCTGGTATCTCGACAACGAGGCCTGGTGGCGCGCGCTTTCGACCCGCGACGGGGTCGGCCGCCGCCTGGGCCGGCCGGGATGAAGGCGCTGATCTTCGGCGCCGGCGGCCAGGTCGGCAGCGCGCTGCGCCGCCGCGCGCCCGCCGGCGTCACGGTCGCCGCGCTTTCCCGGGCCGAGGCCGCTCTGACCGACCCGCAGGCCTGCGCCGCCCGGATCGCGGGTGCCGCGGCCGACCTGGCGATCAACGCCGCCGCTTTCACCGCCGTCGACCGTGCCGAGACGCAGGAGCCGCTGGCCACCGTGATCAACGCCGCCGCGCCCGGCGCCATGGCCCAGGCCGCCGCCGCCCGCGGCCTGCCGTTTCTGCAGCTGTCGACCGATTACGTCTTCGACGGCTCCGGCGATCGGCCCTGGCGGCCCGAGGATGCGCCGGCGCCGCTCAACGCCTATGGCCGCAGCAAGCTCGCCGGCGAAGCGGCGGTGCGCGCCGCGGGTGGGCCGCACCTGATCCTGCGCACCTCGTGGGTGTTCTCGGCCGAGGGCGCGAATTTCCCCCGCACCATGCTGCGGCTGGCCGAGACTCGCGACGCGCTCGACATCGTCGATGACCAGGTCGGCGGCCCGACCCCGGCCGACGCGATCGCCGACGCGCTTTGGACCATGGCCGCCGCGCTGATCCGCGACGCCCGGACCGGCGGCACCTATCACCTCTCGGGCGCGCCGGATGTCAGCTGGGCCGATTTCGCGCGCGCGATCTTCGCCCAGGCCGGCCGCGCCGTCACCGTCACCGGCATCCCCAGTGCCGCGTTCCCCACCGCCGCGCCGCGCCCGGCCAATTCGCGGCTGGACTGCACGCGCACCGCCCGTGTATTCGGCATCGACCGGCCCGATTGGCGGGCCGGCCTCGCCAGGGCGCTCGGCGACGGGGCAGAGGGGGCGACGTGACGACACGCAAGGGCATCGTCCTGGCCGGCGGCACCGGCACCCGGCTTTACCCGATCACGCTGGGGCTCTCGAAGCAGCTGCTGCCGGTCTACGACAAGCCGATGATCTACTATCCCCTGAGCGTGCTGATGCTGACCGGGATCCGCGACATCGCGCTGATCACCACGCCGCAGGACCAGGCCCAGTTCCAGGCGATGCTGGGCGACGGGACGCAGTGGGGCCTGAGCTTCACCTACATCGTGCAGCCCGCGCCCGAGGGGCTGGCCCAGGCCTATGTTCTGGCCCGCGACTTCCTCGCCGGGGGCCCGAGTGCCATGGTTCTGGGCGACAACATCTTCTTCGGCCACGGCCTGCCCGAGATCCTGGCTGAGGCCGATGCGCGCCCGACCGGCGCCACCGTCTTCGGCTATCACGTGGCCGATCCCGAACGCTACGGCGTGGTCGCCTTCGACGCCGACGGCCGGGCCCGGGCGATCGTCGAAAAGCCCGCCGTGCCGCCGTCGAGCTACGCCGTCACCGGGCTTTATTTTCTCGACGGCAGCGCGCCCGACCGTGCCGCCGGCATCCGCCCCTCGGCCCGCGGCGAGCTCGAGATCGCGACGCTTCTGGAGATGTACCTCGCCGACGGGCTGCTTGAGGTCCAGCGCATCGGCCGCGGCTATGCCTGGCTCGACACCGGCACCCATGGCAGCCTGCTGGATGCGGGCAATTTCGTGCGCACCCTGGCAGAGCGGCAGGGGATGCAGATCGGCAGCCCCGACGAGATCGCGTTTCAGCAGGGCTGGATCGACGCCGACGCCCTGCGCGCCCGCGCCGAGGCCTTCGGCAAGACCGGCTACGGCGGCTATCTGATGTCGCTGCTCGCGCCCTGACGCGGGGGTCGGATAATCCGTGTTATGTTGTGTGCCGTAGTCTTTGGCGGGAAAAACAGTCTCTAACTCAGCCAAACCTTGACCGGCGCAGTCGACGGGTGTCGGCCTGGAGCGAACATGCAAGACCTGCCCCGGGCACGGAATCAAGGGGCGCAGCCCCGCCGGGCCCATCGCCAACCCGCCCCGGAGGGGTGGCGATGGATCGACACCAGCGCACCGCTCGAGGTCCTACGGACTCGACATCCATAAAGCGCCGCCGATCAGAGGTCGGCTCGCCACCCCGCGGGTCGGCGATGGGCCCGGCTTCTCGCGAGGAGGGCCACCCACGCCCCCTACCCCGCCCGACCGGCGGCCTCCACGAATTCCATCAGCTTCGGCAGGCAGACCGTGCCCAGGTCGTAGCGCTCGACGATATGCGCCCGCGCCGCCGCACGGATCGGGGCCTGGGCCTCGGGGTCGCTCAACACCTCGATCAGTTTCTCCGCCCAGCCGTCGATGTCGAAGAAATCCACCAAATGCCCGGTGACCCCGTCCTCGATCGCCTCCTCCACGGGCGGCGTCTTCGACCCCACCACCAGGCAGCCCAGCGACATCGCCTCGAGCATCGACCACGACAGCACGAAGGGATAGCTCAGATAGGCATGCGCCCGGCCGACGCGCAGCAGGTTCAGCAGATCGGGATAGGGAATCCGGCCGGTGAAATGCAGCCGCGAAACATCGATCCGGTCCTTCACCTCGTCGAGGAAGATGTCCTTCCAGCTGCGCTCCCCCGCCGGGCTCGGCCCGTAGCCCGAGCCATGCGCCCCCACCAGCACCACCCGAAGCTCGGGCCGCGCCGCCATCACCTTGGGCAGGCAGCGCATCAGGATGTGATAGCCCCGATACGGCTCCAGATTGCGGTTGACGAAGGTCAGGACCTCGTCGCCCACGCGCAGAAGCGGCCCGTCCGGCAGCTGGTAGGTGACGCCCGGGTCGGGCGCGATGCGGGTGGTGTCGACCCCGTCATGGATCACCGAGATCTTGGTCTGGATCTCGGGCGGAAAGGTCGAGGCCTGCCAATGCGTCGGGCTCAACAGCGCGTCCGAGCGCGACGCGCCCAACAAGAGATGCCCGGTGCGGGCGACGGTGCGGATGTCCGACTCGAGACTGGGGCGGCTGAATTCCGGGTCGAACCCGGTGTCGCGGCCCGTCGTGCCGTAGAAGAACTCGGCGTAACCGAGATGCCGCGCCTCGGGCCAGACCTCTTTCAGATACAGCGTCTCGCCCCAGTTGATCGAGCCGAAGATCACCTCGGGGCTGTCGCCCTTCGCCTTCTGCACCTGCGCGGCACGGGCGGCGGCGGCGCCGATCTCCACATGATCGGCATAGAACCCGGCGAGCCCCTTGGTCTTCTCCGGCTTATGCCGGTAGGCGGCGGTCGGCAGCACGCGGGGGTTCTTGTTGTCCTCCCAGGTCAGCACCCCGACCTTATGCCCCGCCTTCACCAGCGCCGGGCCGAGATAGCGGAACTGTCCGGGAAAATTGCGATGAACGAGCAGGATGCGCATGGGGTGAGTGATGCGCCGAGGATCGGGGCGAGCGCAAGGCGGGAGTGTGGCCGCGGGAAGCCCGGCCCTCCGCCGGGGATCACGCCTCCTCCCCCGGCCAATGATCCGGGCTGTCCCAGTTCCGCCCGCCAGCAAACAGGCGCAGCACGACCACCCGGGTCTCTTCGACCACAAAGGCCACGTTGACCCGGCGTTCGAAGCCGATCACCCGCAACCCTGTGCGCACGTCGTCGCGCAGGCTGCCGCGCTCCGAGCCGATGGACAGGTTCAGGCAGAACGCTTCGAGCCGCGCGACATAGCCAAGCGCGACCTCTGGGCCGGCGCGCTCGGTAATCCAGTCGTAGATGGCGAAAAGGTCGTCCCTGGCTTCGGGTGCGAACGCGACCTGGCGTTCCTTCATGGGCTCCGCTTCAGCCGCTCGGCATGGTGCGCGCGCACCGCGTCAAAGACGGACTGCGCCGAGACGGCGCGCGCGGGGTCGTCCTTCAGCCGGTCATAGGCGGGGGCGACCTCTTCCCTGAGCCAGCGGTCCACCGCCGCATCGCGCTCGCGCAGGGCGCGCAGCCCGGCGCGCACCACCTCGCTGGCCGAGGCATAGGCGCCGCTTGCGACCAGCGCGTCAATGAAGGCAGCGTGTTCGCTTGGCAAGCTGACGGTGCGCTTTTCCACGTTGGTCATGGGTATCCTCCTGAAGACCACCTTAGCCTGTAGTATGAAGTATTCATACCACCTTCTGCAGGCAAACCGGCTGGGGTTTGGTCACGCCCCTTCGCCAAGACACATGAAGCGCCTGGCCCTCATTTGCGAAGTTCGGCATGGCTCGCCAGACCCAGGGCGCGCGCCCTACCCGCCTTCCTGCGCCTCCTGCGGCTCGGGGTAGCCTTCGACCCAGCGGGCGATCACCGCGCGGGCGGCGGTGTCGTCGGCGGTGGCGACGGCCTCGCGCAGGCTGCGTATGGCGCTGGCGACCTCGATTTCGCTGAGCGAGGCCTCGCGGGCGGTGAAGATCTTTTCGTCGCCGGTGGTCAGGAACCCCTCGCCGATCAGAAGCTCTTCGTGCAGCTTCTCGCCCGGCCGCAGCCCGGTCACCACGATCTCGATGTCGCCGTCGGGGTTGATCTCGTCGCGCACCGTGTAGCCCGAGGCCTCGATCACCTGGCGCGCCAGCTTGCCGATCGGCACCGGCGCGCCCATGTCGAGCACGAAGACCTCGCCGCCGCGCGCGAAATGCCCCGCCCGCAGCACCAGGCGCACCGCCTCCTGGATGGTCATGAAATAGCGCGTCACATCGGGATGGGTCAGCGTCACCGGCCCGCCGCGGGCGATCTGGTCGCGAAACAGCGGGATCACCGACCCCGACGAGCCCAGCACATTGCCGAAGCGGACCATGGCATAGACCGTGCCCTGGCTGCGCGCGGCCAGATCCTGCACCACCAGCTCGGCCAGCCGCTTCGAGGCGCCCATCACGTTGGTGGGCCGCACCGCCTTGTCCGACGAGACCAGGATGAAGCGTTCGACGCCGGCCTCGCCCGCCGCCCGCGCCAGCGTCGCGGTGCCGAGAACGTTGTTGGCCAGCCCCGCCAGCGGGTTCTCCTCGACCAGCGGCACATGCTTGTAGGCCGCCGCATGCAGCACCACGTCGACCTCATGCGCGGCGAGCGTCTTGCGCACCAGCCGCGCATCGGTGACCGAGCCCAGCACCGAAACGACCTCGGTCCCGGTATCCTCGGCCAGAGCCTTGAGCTCCATGTCGATGGTGTAAAGCGCCAGCTCGCTGAGCTCGTAGAGCACCAGCCGCGTCGGGCGGCAGGCCAGCACCTGGCGGCACAGTTCGGACCCGATCGAGCCGCCCGCGCCCGACACCAGCACCGTCCGGCCGGCATAATGGTCCTCGTCGGCGCCGATCCGACGGTCGAGCTGGGCGCGGCCCAGAAGCTGCCCGGGCAGGATCGGGGCGAGCTTGTCGATCAGCTCTTCCTCGCCGATCAGCTGGGCGAAGGACGGCAGCGCCTGCACCTCAAGCCCCATCTTTTCCAGCCGCCGCACGATCTGGGTCTGTTTCGGCAGCCGCACCGAGGGCATCGCCAACAGCACCCGGTCGATCCGGCGGTCCAGGACGATGTCCTGAATCCGGCTCGGCTTCAGCACCGGCAGGCCCGAAATCGTCAGCCCCTGCAGCGCGGTGTTGTCGTCGACGAAGGCCACGGGATCGATCGTCTCATGGGTCTTCAGCGCCGAGGCCAGCTGCATGCCGGTATTGCCTGCGCCATAGATCAGCACCCGGCGGCGCGGCGTCTCGCGCCGGCTGAGCGCCAGCAGCGTCTGCAGCATCACCACCCGTGCGGCGACCGAGAACAGGAAGAACGCCAGGCCGAACACGACGTAGATACCGGCGCTGTAGCCCAGCCCCGCGGTCCGCCCCAACGCCAGCCCCGCCAGCGCCAGCAGCGCGGCAAAGAGCCCGGTCTTGCCGGTGCTGCCCATATCGTAGGCGTTGAGCCGGATGTTGGGGATGCCCAGGATCGTCGAGAACGCCGCCGCCATCACCATCAGCAGCCCCACCACCGGCCAGATCGAGGTCAGCTCGGCCATGGCGTCGGTCCCGGGCCGCTGCACCATCAGCGTGAACAGCAGCGCGACCGGCACCAGTGCCAGGTCGATGGTCAGCATCACCGCCTGTTTCTGGGTTCGGCTGAGCGACTTGATCAGCCGCAGGACCGGCAGCGTGCGTATAGGCTGCTCGCGCCGGTCAGACTCTGACTGCGGCTTCCGGTTCCCCAGCACCCTCATGCAATCCCAACCCTCAAAACAGCATTGCAAAACAGAACATTGCAGCGCACCGCACCCAAATCACCATAGGGCTTGCCCGATCCCGCGCAAGGTTATTTTGCAACTGCAGCAAAATCAGCGGAATTCGACCGATGCGGCGCGCGCCGATCCGCTCGTCGGCGGTCCGAACAGGCCCTACTGAGGCCACCGCGGCGTTGAATTGGGCCCGCATCAGCGCCATTTTGTCGCCATAGGCCGCTGATACGATTCGCCCCGAACGAAAGGCTGCCACCCCATGTGTACGATTTGCTCCAGGTTTCACGCCTACCAACCCGACTGCGCCTACCAGGGCTCTTCGGACCCGATTGACGCCGACGGCGCGCAGGGCACGGCCTATTGGCCGGGCAGCGGCACCGGCGGCGGTGGCCAGCCGGCGCTGCCGGTCTTCACCCTGGACCAGATCGCCAATCAGCTGACCGACGGCTACTGGACCAGCCAGGGCGACGCCCGCGCCGGCTTCAACGTCACGGTCGGCGACACGCTCACCGTGAACCTCACCGCGCTGACCGGGGCCGGGCAACAGCTGGCCCGCTGGGCGCTCGAAGCCTGGTCGGCGGTGTCGGGACTGAATTTCGCCGAAACCAGCGGCAGCGCGCAGATCACCTTCGACGACGAGGCCAGCGGCGCCTACGCCAATTCCTCGACCGCCGGCGGCTATCTGATCTCGAGCTTCGTCAACGTCTCCAAATCCGACTGGCTGCCGGCTTACGGCACCACGATCGACAGCTATTCGTTCCAGACCTACGTGCACGAGATCGGCCATGCCCTGGGGCTGGGCCACGCCGGCAACTACAACGGCTCGGGCAGCTATTCGCAGACCGGCAGCGGCAGCAACCATTACCTCAACGACAGCTGGCAAGCGACGGTGATGTCGTATTTCGACCAGTCCGAAAACACCCATATCGCCGGCAGCATGGCCTACACCATGACCGCGATGCAGGCCGACATCATCGCCATCCAAGATCTCTACGGCACCGGCGTCAGCGCCAATTCCGGCAACACCACCTATGGCGCCAATGCCACCGTCGGCGGCTATCTCGGCACCCTCTTCGGCCAGATCTTCGGCGAAGATCCGGCCAATAGCAGTCTCTATACAGGCAATAACGTCGCTTTTGCGATCTTCGACACCGGCGGGATCGACACCCTGGATCTGTCGCCGGCCACCGCCAACCAAAGCATCAGCCTGGCCGATGCGGCGATCTCGGACGTGCTCGGCCTGACCGGCAATCTCTCGCTCGCCCGCGGCACGGTGATCGAAAACGCCATCGGCGGATCGGGGGCCGACGCGATCACCGGCAACGGCGCGGACAACCAGCTTCAGGGCAATGCCGGGGCCGACACGCTTTTGGGCGAGGCGGGGGCGGATTCGCTGCAGGGCGATGCCGGCACGGACGAGCTGCGCGGCGGCACCGGGGCCGACACCCTGACCGGCGGCGACGGCAACGACACGCTGTTCGGCAATACCAGCACCGATGTGCTGATGGGCGGCGCCGGCGACGACGAATTGTCGGGCGGCAGCGGGCTCGACATGCTCTACGGCGGGGCCGGCGGCGACTATCTGATCGGTCATGACGGCTGGGATTCGCTCTTCGGCGAGGCCGGCAACGACGAGTTGCGCGGCAGTACGGGCAGCGACACGCTGTCGGGCGGCAGCGGCAACGACAGCCTGCACGGCGGCACCGGGGTCGACACGCTGCTGGGGGGGGCCGGCAATGACAGCCTTTGGGGCAACCAGGGCGCTGATCCCCTGTTTGGCGAGGACGGCGCGGACGAACTCTTCGGCGGGTCGGGCATCGACACGCTGTCGGGCGGGGATGACGGCGACACGCTTTGGGGCAACGAGGGCGCCGACGAGATGTTCGGCAACAGCGGCGGCGATCTGCTCTACGGCGGCACCGGCAACGACAACCAGCGCGGCGGCGACGGCAACGACACGCTCTATGGCGGCCAG
>JASJCA010000024.1 GCA_030066215.1 Rhodobacter sp.
CCCCCCCCCCCCCCCCCCCCCCCCCCCCCCCCCCCCCCCCCCCCCCCCCCCCCCCCCCCCCCCCCCCCCCCCCCCCCCCCCCCCCCCCCCCCCCCCCCCCCCCCCCCCCCCCCCCCCCCCCCCCCCCGCCGCCCGGCGTCAGAAATCCAGATCGGCATAATGCGCCGGAGGCGGAAATCCGGGCACCTGGTCGGCTAGGATGCCGCGGAAGGCCGGGCGCGACTTGATCTTGGCATACCAATCCTTGACCGCCGCGTTGCGGTTCCAGTCCACGTCCGAGATATAGTCTAGCGCCGAGAGATGCGAGGCGGCGGCGAAATCGGCGAGCGTCATCACGTCACCCGCCAGCCAGCGCCGCTGGTCCAGAAGCCAGCCCATGTAGTCGAGGTGGAACTTGATCCGCGCCGCGCCGGATTTGACGTTCTTGGAATCCGGGTAGCCCTGCTTCATCAGCTTCTTGTTGACCCGCTCGTAAAGCAGTTTCGAGGTCACCTCCCGATGAAAGGTGTCGTCGAACCAGCCCACGAGGCGCCGCACCTCGAAGCGCGCCGCCGGCTCGCGCGGCATCAGCGCGGGCTCGGGTTGCACCTCTTCGATATATTCACAGATCGCCGCGCTTTCGGCCATGGTCAGGCCATTCATCCGCAGCACCGGCACCTTGCCCGCCGGGTTGCGACGCAGAAAGTCCGGGTCCTGCTCCCAATAGCGCTCCTCGACCAGTTCCACCTCGATCTTCTTTTCGGCCAAGGACAGCCGCACCTTCCGGCAGAAAGGCGAAAGAGGGACGTGGAACAATCGGTTCATGAAGGCTCGACAGCGTTGCCAATCTTCGCATCAATGCCGTGGATACGCTGCAAGTTCAACTCTCGAAGCAGGCCGCGCGGCCATCGGCGAGGATCGTGGCTGCCCCGTCGCGTATCGACTCGGCGCGCGTGCGCAGTGCCGCCGTCGGGTTCGCGGCGGACCGCGCCTTTGGGTTTGGCAGGACGGCGGCCAGCCGCGCCGCCTGCACATCGCTCAACTCTCTGGCCGCCACGCCGAAATAGTGCTGCGCCGCCGCCTCCACCCCGAACACGCCCTCGTCGAATTCGGCGACGTTGAGATAGACCTCCAGGATCCGCCGCTTCGACCAGATCGCCTCCATCACCGGGGTGATGCCCGCCTCCAGCGCCTTGCGCAGCCACGACCGCCCCTGCCACAGATAGGCGTTCTTGACCACTTGCTGGCTGATCGTCGAGGCGCCGCGCTTCGCGCCACCGGCGATCGCCGCGCGCAGCGCGCGCATGTCGAATCCCCAATGCAGGCAGAAATTCGCGTCCTCTGCGGCCACAGCCGACCGCGCCATCACCGGTGCGATTTGGTCCATATCGACCCAACTCCGCTCCACTCCGTCAAGCCGGCGCGCCTCGGCCAGCATGTAGGGCGTCGTCGGCGGGTTGAAGACGGCGTAGAAAGCCACGGCGGCGAGGATCAGCATGAGGCAAAGCAAAACCGACCGCGTCAGCCAGCGCAAGAGCCGGCGCAGGGGACGCAGTGTTTCCGGCTCGGCATCGCCCTTGGATTTGGTCCGTTTCGCCATCGCGCGAGAGCCAAACCATGGCCCCCCGCAGGGGTCAAGCGCCGCCGCCGGGTTGATCTTCGTCAAGGCGCAGCCCTGCCAATTGCGCCACACATCCCCTTCGCATCGAGGGAGGACAGAGATGCAAACCAACGAACTGCCGGCCTACGACATGTCGGTCAATACCACCGGCTGCTGCCCCAAATTCAACCCCGAGGGTTGGGACGGGGCCGAGCTGCACCTGCGCGAGATGCCCGTTGTCCGCGCCGTCACGATGTCGGCAATGCACATCCCGCTGAACATGGGCAAGGTCTTCGAGCGGGTGCAAAGCCACATCATGAAGGCCGAGGCCTTCGACCCGTCCCACACAATCGTCCTGACCCGCGACCCCTCGCCCTGGTCGTCCGAGCACCTGTTTTCAGTCACGAAACCGGTGCCCGACGAAGAGATGACCACACTGTCCGGAGATTTCGTGACCAAGGTGTTCGAAGGCCCTTACCGCAAGGCCAAGGACTGGTATGGCGAGATGCGGGACTTGGTTCGCGCCCGGGGCAAAGAACCCGGTGAAGTCTGGTTCTTCTACACCACATGCCCGAAATGCGCGAAGGCCTATGGACAGAACTACACCGTCGGCGTTGCCGAAATCACTTAAGGCGAGCACGCCCAAACGGTGATAGCGCAGCCGCTGCCGTAATCTCGGCAATAGCCCAAAGCGTTGGCTTCGGCCTGCGCACGGGTGCCGGCCCAGCCAAAGCCCCAAGCATCGTCACTGCCTTGGGCCATGGCGCCGCAGGTGTTGTAGAACGTGTGGATGTTGTTGCAATTCCCGCCACAGCCATCCTGCGCCGCGCCGATCGCCGCGTCCTCGGACCTGTGCGCATAGGAATAGCCATAGGCGCCATAGGGCCCGATCCCGACCGCACCCCAACAAAAGTCATAACCGCACTGCCCCGCCTGAGCAGCACTAGCAGCCAGGAGAAGACCGGCTGAAAACGTGCCCACTACCCATCGTTTCATCGCAAATCTCCTTCGCTTCAGGCGACAGGCTAACATGGCAGCCCAACGCGAGATAGACGGTTCAGCCAGGGGTGGCGAAGGTCGCCAGGGCTTGCGTCTGGATGCGCTCGATATAGTCCGTGCTGCTCCAGCCGCAGCCCTGGGTCAATTGCTCCCAGACCGGCACTGACAACATCGCCCAAAACAGATCTGTGGCCGTGGTCAGCGTCCAGTTCGGCCGCAGGCGCCCTTCCCGTTCCAACGCCGCGATCGCCGCCGCGCAGCCTTCGCGGACGGCTGCCATCCTGCCATCCCATGCCTCGCGCGCCGCCGCGTCGCTGTCCCGCATCGCCATCAGCGCCCTTGCCACGGTGTAAATCTCCGGCACGTAAGCGCCCCAGAACGCGACGAACGCCTTCACCCGGTCCTCGCCATTGCGCGCGGCGCGCGTCGGTTTCAGCCGCTCCTGAACCCCAAGCACCGCGTCCATATGCTTTGTCACCGCGATCAACAGCGCCGCGCGGCTCTCGAAATGCAGATAGACCGCCTGCCGAGACACACCGGCCGCCTTGGCGATGTCCGACATTCGTGTCGCCGCACCGGCACCATCGACCAACAGCCGCCGTGCGGCCTCAAGAATTCGTGATCGGGTGTCCGTCGCCTCAGCGCTTGACATTGTGTAAATCTCCTTTCAATTTACATGATGTCAATTGACACTATGTAAAGTCAACAAGGAATCAGACCCATGAACCTCATTATCTTCGGAGCCACCGGAACCATCGGCCGCCACCTCACTGCGCAAGCGGCTGCCAAAGGGCACACTGTCACCGCCTTCGCCCGCAATCCCAGGGACCTGCCCGCCGGCGTCACCGCCGCCAAGGGCGACGTCCTGAACCCGTCGGACGTCAAAGCTGCCATGCAAGGCCAGGACGCCATCATCGTGGTGCTCGGCAACGGCATGAAGGGCGGCCTGCGCGCGCCCGGCACGGCCAACATCGTCGCCGGCATGAGGGCGCAAGGCATCAACCGGCTGATCTGCCAGTCCACCCTGGGCGCCGGCGACAGCCGCCAGAACCTTAATTTCTTCTGGAAATACCTGATGTTCGGGCTTCTGCTGCGCCGCGCTTACAAGGACCACCAGCGGCAGGAGGTTATCATCCGCGCAAGCGGACTCGACTGGACCATCGTCCGCCCCGGCGCCTTCACCGACGGCCCACTCACCGGCGCATACCGCGCCGGCTTCGGCCCGACCGATCGCAGCGTCAAGCTGAAGATCTCGCGCGCCGACGTGGCCCACTACCTGCTGCGCGTCCTCGGCGACGCCGCCAGCATCGGCCGCACTCCTGGCCTGAGCTACTGAACGAAGGGCCCTACGCCCGGGGCCCTTCTCCTCATTCGGCGGGAATTGCGCCCGCTTCCAGTGTCAGCGGCGCCGGGATATGCGCCAACATCTCTTTCGGGCAGACCTGCAGGAAATGCGCTTTCTCGGTGTCCCAATGTTGCAGGACATCATTGGCCTTGACGCTACCGGTCTCGGCAGCGTGGCGCTCGATCAGCCCCTTCAACTCGTGTTCCCAGTGGTCGACCGTGACCGGACACGTCACCAGGGTTTCAAGGTTCATGTAGTCTCTAACTTCGCCCTCAGGGTCATATAGATACGCCATCCCCCCGGTCATGCCGGCGCCGAAGTTCGCGCCCACCTGGCCCAGGATCACCGCCACGCCGCCGGTCATGTATTCGCAGCCGTTCGACCCGCAGCCCTCGATGACGACCTTTGCGCCCGAGTTGCGTACCGCAAACCGCTCGCCGGCCCGGCCCGCGGCGAACAAATACCCGTCGGTCGCGCCGTAAAGCACCGTGTTGCCGATGATCGTGTTCTCGGACGCCACCAGTGGGGAGGCCATCGGCGGGCGCACCACGATCGTGCCGCCCGACAACCCCTTGCCGACGTAATCGTTCGCGTCGCCGGACACCTCCAGCTTCAGCCCCGGCGCGGCGAAGGCGCCAAGCGATTGCCCGGCCGACCCCGACAATTTCACCGTCAGGTGATCCGGCTGCAGCGAGTTGCGCATCCCGAACCGTTTGACGATGTGGCTTGAAGTCCGTGTGCCAATGGTTCGGTCGGTGTTCCGCACGGCGTAGCTTAGCTGCATCTTCTCGCCGTCCTCGAGGAACCGCGCGGCGTCTTTGACGATCTCGGCGTCCAGCGTATCCGGCACTGCGTTGCGCGGCCGGCTGCGATCATAGGCGATGTCCTCGGCGCCATCGACCGAGATCAACATCGGGTTCAGGTCGAGATCATCCAGATGTGCCGACCCGCGGCTGACCTGGCTCAGCAGATCGGCCCGCCCGATCACCTCGTCGAGGGACCGTGCCCCGATCGAAGCCAAGATTTCCCGCACCTCCTGGGCATAAAAGGTGATCAAGTTGACCACCTTGTCCGCGGTCCCGGTGAACTTATCACGCAGCCTCTCGTCCTGGGTGCAGACGCCGACGGGGCAGGTGTTCGACTGGCACTGGCGCACCATGATACAGCCCATGGCGATCAGCGCAGCGGTCCCAATACCGTACTCCTCGGCCCCCAACATCGCCGCCATGACGATGTCGCGCCCCGTCCGCAGGCCACCGTCGGTGCGCAGCACCACGCGGTCGCGCAGGTTGTTCATCGCCAGCACCTGATGCGCCTCGGTCAGCCCCATCTCCCAGGGCAGGCCGGCGTATTTGATCGAGGTCGCGGGCGAAGCGCCAGTGCCGCCGTTGTGGCCCGAGATCAAGATCACGTCGGCCTTCGCCTTCGCCACACCCGCCGCAATCGTCCCGACCCCGCTGGCCGAGACCAGCTTCACGCAAACCTTGGCCCGCGGGTTGATCTGCTTCAGGTCATAGATAAGCTGCGCGAGGTCTTCGATCGAGTAGATGTCGTGATGCGGCGGCGGCGAGATCAGCGTCACGCCAGGCGTCGAATGCCTGAGCCGGGCGATCAGTTCGGTCACCTTGAGCCCCGGCAGCTGCCCGCCCTCGCCGGGCTTGGCGCCTTGGGCCACCTTAATCTCCAGCTCTTCGCAGTGGTTCAGGTACTCCGCCGTCACGCCGAACCGGCCCGACGCCACCTGCTTGATCTTCGCCGATGGATTGTCGCCGTTCGGATCGGGCTTGAAGTGTGCGGGATCCTCGCCGCCCTCGCCGCTGTCGGATTTCGCGCCGATCCGATTCATTGCCACGTTCAGCGTCTTGTGCGCCTCGGGGCTCAACGCCCCCAGCGACATGCCTGGCGTCACGAACCGCTTGCGGATCGAGGTGATCGATTCCACTTCGTCCAGAGGCACCTCTTTGCCCAAGGGCTTGAAGTCCAAGAGGTCGCGCAAATGGATCGGCGGATTCGACCGCATCTTGGCCGAATACTGCTTCCACACCTCATAGGACGCCCGGTTGCAGGCCTGCTGCATCATATGCATCGAGCTCGCTTCCCAGGCATGGGTCTCGCCCGACCGTCGCGCCTTGTAAAACCCGCCGATCGGCAGAACGTCGGTCTGCCCAAGCCAGCCTTTGGCGTGCACTTCGAGCAGCTTCTTCTGAATGCCACTGACGCCGATGCCGCTGATCCGCGAAGGCATACCCGGGAAATACTCCGCCACCATCGCGCGGCTCAGGCCGACAGCCTCGAAATTCAGCCCGCCGCGGTAGCTGGAGATCACCGAGATCCCCATCTTCGACATGATCTTCAAGAGTCCCTGGTCGATCGCGGTGCGATAGCGCCCGACCGCCTCGGTCAGGGTCATGTCCAGAAGCCCTCGATCGATCCTGTCGGCTAGGCTGTCTTCAGCCAGGTATGCATTGACCACCGTCGCGCCACAGCCGATCAGCACGGCGAAGTAATGCGGATCGATGCATTCCGCCGAGCGCACCGCGAGTGAACAGAAAGTCCTGAGCCCCTTGCGGGTCAGCCAGCTATGCACCGCTGACGTTGCCAGGATCATCGGCATCGGCACCTTGTCCGGCCCCTGGTGCTGGTCGGTCAGCACGATATGCCCGGCCCCCGAGCGCACCGCATCCTCGGCCTCGGCTCGGATTCGCTCCAGCCCCGCACTCAGCGCGCCGGGTCCGTCAACCGGAAAGCTGCAGTCGATCTCGATCATCGGCGAATTGAAGTTCTCGACCAGCACGTCGAACTGCGCGTTGCCGACGAACGGGCTTTCCAGCACGATGATCTCGGTTTGGCTCGAATCCTCATCCAGCACGTTCTTGAGGTTTCCAAACCGCGTCTTCAGGCTCATCACCCGGTATTCGCGCAAGCTATCGATGGGTGGGTTCGTCACCTGGCTGAAATTCTGCCGGAAGAAGTGGCTTAGAGGCCGGTACTTTTCTGACAGCACGGCGCTCGGCGTGTCATCGCCCATCGACGCCACCACCTCTTTGCCGTCCTCGGCCATCGGCGTCAGGATCTGCTCGAGCTCCTCGATCGAATACCCCGCCGCGATCTGCCGCTTGCGCAGTTCGGCCCTGTCAAACATCGCCGTCTCGGTCACGACCGCCAGCGCGTCGTCCAGCTCGTTGATCTTGCCGACCCAATCACCGAACGGCAGCGCGCGCGCCAGCTTGTCCTTGATCTCGGTGTCGTGGAACAGCATGCCCTTCTTCATATCGACTGCGAGCAATTGACCGGGTCCTAGAGCACCCTTTTCCACCACCGCCGATTCGTCGGCCGGCACCATCCCGGCCTCGGACCCGGCAATCACCAGCCCGTCGCCGGTCACCACATACCGCATGGGCCTGAGGCCATTGCGATCGAGCCCCGCGCACACCCAGCGCCCGTCGGTCATCGCCAAGGCGGCGGGCCCGTCCCAGGGCTCCATCACCGAGTTGCAGTAGCTGTACATGTCGCGCCAGGCCTGCGGCAGCTCCACCGCCTGCTTCGACCACGACTCCGGCACCATCATCGTCTTCGCCATCGGCGCTGACCGCCCGGCCCGCACCAGCACCTCGAAAACAGAGTCTAATGCGGCCGAATCCGACGATCCGTTGGCGATGATCGGCTTGATGTCCTCGGCGTAGTCCCCGAACGACGACGACGCCATCCGGATCTCGTGGGATTTCATCCAGTTGATGTTGCCCTTCAGCGTGTTGATCTCGCCGTTATGGGCCAGCATCCGGAACGGCTGCGCCAGCCACCATTGCGGGAAGGTGTTGGTCGAATAACGCTGGTGATAGATCGCAAACGCGCTGATGAAGCGTTCGTCCTTCAGGTCGGGATAGAACTCCGCCACCTGCTCGGCCAGCATCATGCCCTTGTAGATGATCGACCGGCAGCTGAGCGAGGCGACATACATCGACCCCACCTGCGCCGCCAGCGCCGCCTTCTCGATCCGCCGCCGGATCACATAAAGCTCGCGCTCAAACGTCTCTTCGTCCACGCCTTTCGAATTCGAGATCAGGATCTGCTCGATTTCCGGCCGTGTCGCGTTCGCCTTTTCGCCTAAGACATCGATATTCACCGGCACATGCCGCCATCCATAGATGTAATAGCCCATCCGCAAGACCTCGGTCTCGACGATGGTCCGGCAGGTTTCCTGCGCGCCGAAATCCGTGCGCGGCAGAAACACCTGCCCCACCGCGATCAGCTCGTCGGGATGCGGCCTGTGCCCGGTCCGCTCGATCTGCTCGAAGAAGAACGCCACCGGGATCTGCACATGAATGCCCGCCCCGTCGCCGGTCTTGCCATCGGCGTCAACGGCACCCCGGTGCCACACCGCCTTCAGCGCGTCGATGCCGTTCTCCACAACCTGGCGCGAAGGTGTCCCGTCGATGCTGACCACCAGCCCAACGCCGCAAGACGCATGCTCGTCTGTGCTGGAATAGAGACTGTTTTCGGCCATCCAATCCCGCCGCGCCTCTTCCCGGGCGGCCCAGGCGGTGTCAAACTTCGTCATCTCAACCCTCCGTCGGTTGGGGAACGAAGCCGAGCTTTTCGAAATACTCGGCCTCGGTGTCTTGGATGTGGTCGCCGGCCAGCGCGATGCTGTCGATTCGGCGGTCCACGAAAATCTCGTGATGCAGCGTCAGCCCGCTCGGGTCGTCGATCACGCCCAGCGGCAGTTCATAGGCCTTCGGTGACCCATCCTCGTTCAAATCGCACAGCCACATGGGCGACCCGCAGCGGGTGCAGAAACAGCGCACGGCGATGTCCGACGACCGGTAGGTGCCCACATGGTCCTGCCCCTCGATCTCGATCTTGTCGGGCTGCACCATGATCCCGGCCAACGCCAGCCCGGTCCAGCGCTGGCACATCTTGCAGTGGCAGACGCCGTAGTCGCGGTTTTCGATCACAGCGCGAAACCGCACCGCCCCGCACAAACAGCCGCCGGTCCGCTCCATGCTCACGCCCCGTCCTCCTTAGGCGCGAAATACGCCACGATCTCTTCGCCGGTCATCTGCCGTCGCTCGCCCTCGAAGGCATAGGCGTCCGGCTTGCTGTCGATGAACACCTCCAGCCCCAAATACATCCCGTTCACGTCGAACAGCCCCGCCGCGAGCTGATGCTGGCCATGCCCTGGCCCCTCGGCGGTGATCCGGTACCACAGGTTCGACCCGCACACCTCGCAAAACGCCCGCTCTGCCCAGTCCGAGGATTGGAAGACCTTCACCGGACCCTCGACCTGAACCGAGCCCACCTTGGCGTCGATCGCCATGAAGGCCGACGACGTCCACTGCCGGCACATGTCGCAATGGCATGCCGACAACGACCGGCGCGCCAGCTCCGCCGACACGATGACCGCGCCGCACAGGCACCGGCCCTGCATCACGTGACCCCCACCATGTCCAGGATCTCAGCTTCGGTCATGCGCTTGCGCTCGCCGGCAAAAGCATGCCCGGCGGGCTTGTGGTCGATATAGACCTCGGCGGTTAGCTCCAGACCCTCCAGGCTATCAAGCGATCCGGCCGACAGCGACATCATCCCCCGCATCGGCCCCTCGGCGGTCAGCCGCCAGAACATGTTCGAGCCGCATGTCCGGCAAAACCCGCGCTCGGCCCAGTCGGAACTCTGGTAGGTCTGGATGTTCTCTTCACCGACCCAGGTGACGCCCCCCGGCATCACCTGCAGGCCCAGTTCGATCCCGCCGGTCCAGCGCCGACACATCTCGCAGTGGCAGGCGCCATAGCCCTCGGGCGCGTCGGAAAGGGTATAGCGGACGGCCCCGCAGAGGCAGTGACCGGCACGGCTGATCTCCGTCATGGCCTTCATCCTTCCTTCACCAAACGGGTCAGTCCACTTGACCCATTAACCTCTTGGTCCATCGAAATGCTGCACTGCAGTACCGACGTAATACCGACGTTTTACCGACGCTTTGCAGACCGCCGTTTTGCGCCCAATCCGGCTCGTTTACTCCGCCGCCACCGCCGCGGGCGCGTTGATGTAATCCATGATCGCCTCCGCCGCCTCACGCCCGTCGCGGATCGCCCAGACCACCAGCGAGGCGCCGCGCACGATGTCACCGGCGGCATAGACGCCCTCCAAGGACGTCTCGTGGGTCCGGAAATCCGCCTTGATCGTGCCCCAGCGCGTCACCTCCAGCCCGTCGGTGTGCCACAGCTTCGGCAAGTCCTCGGGCTCGAAGCCCAGCGCCATGATCACCAGATCGGCATCTTCCACGTAATCCGCACCTTCGATCACTTCCGGTGTCTGCCGCCCCGTCGCATCCGGCGCGCCCAGCCGCATCCGCTGCACCATCACGCCCTCGACGGTGTCGCCGGTGAACCCCTTCGGCGCGGTCAGCCAGATGAACTCGACGCCCTCTTCCTCGGCATTGGCCACCTCGCGCTGCGAGCCCGGCATATTCGCCCGGTCACGCCTGTATAGACACTTCACCGAGGCCGCGCCCTGCCGCACCGCCGTGCGCACACAGTCCATCGCCGTGTCGCCGCCGCCGATGACGACCACCCGCTTGCCGTGGGCGTTCAGCTCACCGGAATCGAACTCCTCGACATCGTCTCCAAAGCTCTTCTTGTTCGACGCGGTCAGGTAATCGATCGCCCGCACAATCCCTTCCGCGCCGACGCCCGGCGCTTGCAAATCCCTTGATTTATAGACCCCTGTGGCGATCAGCACCGCCTCGTGCTTGCCGCGGATCGCCTCGAAAGCGATGTCCTCGCCCACGTCGCAATTCATCACGAATTCGACCCCGCCGTCGCGCAACTGGTTGATCCGCTTCATCACCACGTCCTTCTCCAGCTTGAAGCCGGGAATGCCGTAGGTCAGCAGCCCGCCCGCCCGGTCATAGCGGTCGTAGACGGTCACCTGAATGCCCTGACGTCGCAGCATGTCGGCGGCCGCAAGGCCCCCCGGTCCTGCGCCGATAATGCCCACGGATTCAGCGCGCTCCGCCACGGGGCGGATCGGCTGAACCCAGCCTTCCTCGAACGCCATGTCCGTGATGTATTTCTCGACCGACCCAATGGTGACGGTACCGTGACCCGATTGCTCGATCACACAATTTCCCTCGCACAGCCGGTCCTGAGGACAGATCCGGCCGCAGATCTCGGGGAAGGTATTGGTGGCTTGGCTGACCTCGTAGGCTTCGCGCAGCCGCCCCTCGGCGGTCAGGCGCAGCCAATCGGGGATGTTGTTGTGCAACGGGCAATGCGACTGGCAATAGGGCACGCCGCACTGGCTGCAACGAGCAGACTGCTCGGCAGCCTTCTCGGCCGCGTACTCGCCGTAAATCTCCTGGAAGTCGGTTTTGCGTACACTTGGCCTGCGCTTCTCGGGCATATCCCGTTCCACGTCGACAAACTGCAGCATCCTCTGCTTCGCCATTCCGCCCGGACCTCCCCGAAACCGTGTGGAGCGTCTCTTTAACGAGGCTGGGGCGAAAAATAAAGTCAGAAAATGTGACCTAAATTGTGAAACTCGCACGCCGCGGCGCGGCATTCGTCACTTGTTAACCAGTTTTTAGGTTAGTATTTTTTACCTATCTAGAATCTTTTCATTGAGTTGCATTGGGTTAGTAATGGATCCCGAGTCGGCCGGAGCCCGCCTATGCCCTTGTTCCATCTCTTCCTGGTCGCCGCGATCCAGGGATTGACCGAGTTTCTGCCGGTCTCCAGCTCCGGTCACCTGATTCTCTTGCCGAATCTCACCGGACTCGACGACCAAGGGCTCATGATCGATGTCGCCGTGCATGTCGGCACCTTGGGCGCCGTCATCCTGTACTTCTGGACCGACGTTCGAACCGCTGCCGCCGGTGTCCCGAAGCTCGTGCGCTGGCAGATCGACGACCAAGGCTCGTGGCTCGCCCTCTGCCTCGTCATCGCTACCGTTCCGGTCATCATCTTCGGCCTGATCCTGCACCTCACCGGCTGGGTCGACCATCTGCGCTCGACCGCCCTAATCGGTTGGACGATGATCCTCTTCGGCATCGTACTCTATTGGACCGACCAGAAGGGCCCCACGACAAAGGACGACGCTCGCTGGTCTCTGAAGGACGCGGCAGTGATGGGGCTCTGGCAAGCGCTCGCCCTGATCCCCGGCACTTCGCGCTCCGGCATCACGATCTCGGCGGGCCGCTACCTCGGCTACGACCGCCATGGCGCCGCCCGACTGGCAATGCTGATGTCTATCCCCACGATCCTGGCCTCCGGCGTCGTCCTGGGAGCCGACGTCATGGTCTCTGCCAACGCCGCCGCTGCCCGCGACGCCGCCCTCGCGGCGCTTTTCGCCTTCGTCGCTGCTCTGCTGGCGCTCACCCTAATGATGCGCCTCCTGCAGTCGGTCAGCTTAACACCCTACGTCATCTACCGGGTGGCGCTTGGCATCGTCTTGCTCTTCATTGCCTATCGTCCGGCCTGAGACACACGCCAATCAACGGTGCAGTAGATAATCGGCCCGGATAGGCCGGCCCAGGCCCCGGTTCAGGCCTTCAATTTCTTCGCCGAATCCTTGATCGCCGCGTACTGCCCCGACGGCCGGAACCGCCACAGATATTCCGGCAGTACCGTCTCCATCGCCGTCGGTGTGATCCCCAAATCCTCCAGCCCGCGCGCGCCCTCGGCCACCACATTGTCGACCCGAAGGCTGCGGACCTGATCCGAAGTGATGGGCCCCTTCAACAAGCCGCCGCTGATCATCTCAAGCGCCCCGAACGCGCCGCCCATAATCCGAGCCACCCAGAACGGGATGTTCAGCACCAGCCGACGCCGCTGGATCACCTGCAGCATCAACAGCATTAGCTCGCGGAAGCTCATCACATCCGGCCCGCCGATTTCAAAGACATCGCCGTCGGCCTGGCCCAAAACGCCCTTCACGGCGGCCCGCGCCAGATCGTCGACATAAACCGGCTGAAACCGCGCCCCCGCGCCCACGACCGGCAACGTCGGCCCCAGCCGGGTCATCCCGGCGAACCGGTTGAAGAACTGATCCTCCGGCCCGAACACCACCGAGGGTCGCAGGATCATTGCCCCAGGCATGTGCCGCAGCACGCCCGCCTCGCCGACCGCCTTGGTCTGCGAATAGGTGCTGGCACTCTCAGCATCGGCGCCGATCGACGAGATATGCACCATCCGCGCCACGCCTTCCTCCGCCGCGATCCTGGCAATCCGTTCTGCCCCCTCGGCTTGTACGGCCTCGAAATTGTTCGCGCCCCGCGCGTCGAAAGTGCCGACGCAGTTCACCACCGCGTCCGCCCCCTGCATCACCGCGGCTACGCTGGCGTCGTCGCGGATGTTGCAGAACACCGGTTCGACCTGACCAACCACGCCGTAAGGCTTGACGAACATCGCCTCGTTCGGCCGCCGCACGGCCACCCGCACGCGCCACCCCTGCTTGGCCATTCGCCGCGCGATATACCGCCCGACAAAGCCCGACCCGCCGTAGATGGTCACCAGCTGCGACATCGCTCGTCTCCTCGACATCTTGGCCTTTGCACTTAGACCCGCCGGCGGCGCCGAACAAGCCGCTATTGCGTCGCGGAGCCGTGTTGACTCCGCCAAGGCCGCACGGTAGAGCCCGCGGTCACAACACCGGCCCAGGTGGCGGAATTGGTAGACGCGCTAGCTTCAGGTGCTAGTGTCCGTATGGACGTGGAGGTTCGAGTCCTCTCCTGGGCACCAAGCTTCATTTTAGGCTGTTGATATCTCTCAATATTCCAGAGCTAAAATTGAGTGCCCGCCCAAGTTTCACCGCTGGTCGTTTTGGAGTTATTGGCAAACTTCCCGTTCGATCTTTGTGACCCGCGTGGTTTCACGCGTCGCACCGCCCACTGGGTGCCGCGCATATTGCGCATCGTATCTCATTTTACCGTAATGAAGGTTAGATAAGATGGATTGCAGGCGTTCTCTACTGGCGCGAGCCGATCAGGCCGCCAGTCAGGTCGACGACATTCGAAAGCCGGCCGAAGCGGTGGCTGTCTATTCCGCGCCACCGCACACAGGCTTGGAACCCAGTTTGGGCCTCTGTTTCGAGTGCTGCCTCGGGTCTTTTTTGCTGGGTGCCTGAGCCTCTTTCGATTGAACTCGAGCACTTTCAACAGCGGCACCAGCAGTGAATGCACTCGGATCGCCGAACCCGCCCATAGGTGCACGCCCCGACCGCTGACGCGGACGGACGCCAGTGCGAGGAGACTTTCAAATACCTCACCGCTGCGCTAGCCTTTTCACAGATCCAACAGGAGGGAACACCATGCGTTTTGCCGCGACTATCGCTGCCATTATTCTGGCTGCTGCCCCCGCGATTGCTCAGGACAGGCTGACCATCGTCCACGTCAACGATCTCGACCGCATGGAAGGTGACGGCGATGCCGGTGGCGTCGCGCGACTGGCAACGGTGATTGCGGAGGTCCGGGCTCAAGGCGGAACCGTCCTGGCCACCAGCGGTGGGGACAGCATCTCGCCCTCGCTGCTGTCCAGCTTTGACGAAGGTGCCCACATGATCGCGCTTCTGAACATGGTCGGACTGGACGCCATGGCCCTTGGCAATCACGAGTTTGACTTTGGACCGGATGTGACCCGCACCCGGATCGCCGAGGCGAACTTCACCGTTCTGTCCAACAACGCGCTTGAGCCAGACGGGACCCTGATCGACGGTGTGGACGACAACATGATGGTTGAAGTGGGCGATCACATGGTCGGGATCTTCGGACTGACCACGGACGGCACGGCCGTGAAGTCGTCTCCCGGCAATGTGACATTCGGGGACCCGGTTGAAGTGGCGGCGACGACCGCGGCGGCCCTGCGCGAGGCCGGAGCAGACGTGGTGATCGCACTGACCCACACCGACCGTCCCGAAGACGAACAGCTCTACGCCGCCGGCGACGTCGACGTTATTCTCTCCGGTGACGACCACGATCTGGCCATCTGGTACGATGGCAATACGGCTCTGGTCGAAAGCGCGAGTCAGGCCAGCCTCGTGACCGTCGTCACGCTTGATATTGAGACCGTGGAAGGCCGCCGGGGGCCCCGTGTCGAATGGAGCCCGGCGTTTGATGTCATCAATACTACAGACGTCGCACCCGATCCGTCCTTGGCGGCCGAGGTCGAGCGCTACGAGGCCTTCCTATCGGCCGAGCTTGACATCGAGATCGGGGCAACGCCGGTCCTGCTCGACACCCGCCGCACGACGGTCCGGGCGACCGAGAGCGCCTTTGGCAACCTAACCGCAGACGCCATGCGGGTCGAGACGGGCGCCGATGTTGCGATCACGAACGGCGGCGGCATCCGTGGCGACACGCAATATGAACCCGGCACAGTGATCACGCGCCGTGATGTGCTGACGGAACTTCCGTTCGGCAACAAAACAGTGCTTCTTGAGCTGTCCGGGGCTGACATTGTCGCAGCGCTCGAAAATGGTGTTTCGGCGATCGAGGACGGCGGTGGCCGTTATCCGCACGTCTCGGGGATGACCTACTCGTTTGATGCGTCGAAATCTGCGGGCGAGCGCGTGTTGGAGGTCATGGTCGGCGGCGCACCGATTGACGCGGGCGCAACCTATCTTCTGGCAACCAACGACTTCATGGGTCGCGGGGGGGATGGCTATTCCATGTTCGCCGGCAAGCCCAGCATCATTGAGGTAAATGCAGCCGAACTGATGGCCGCGCAGGTGATCCGCGCCTTCGAAACGGGCGCAGCAGTGCCAACGCTCGATGGGCGGGTAACCAAGGTCGAGTAGCCCGCCGGCACCGAGCGTCCTGTTGTAAGGGAATGCGGTCGGCGGCCAAGCTCGTCGGCCGTTTCTTATTGCGCGCCCGCAAGGATGACGCGGCTGGAACCGACTGCCAAACCACGAGAAATCGGCAGCGCGGGGTTTCCAACGTTGGTTGACAGCGGAGCTGGCGCCACCCTTTGCGAGTTGCACGATCAGCTGAGACCCACGGAATTCCAGCGACACTGATTGAAAGCCAGTTTCGGTTTTTCTAAATTGTGGTGAGCCCGCTCTTTGGTTGGATCGGGCAGCTCTATCTTCTTCGTCGCAAAATAAACGCGGTCTTTCGCTCAGTCCGGCCCCCCGGTCATATTGGGGCATGGCAGTACTGCGAGGCGCACTATAGGCTGGTCTTGTGAAGCTGCGTTGCTGCATCGGTCAGCGGTGCAGCGGTCAGATCTGGACCGTGAAGGTCCTTCATCCCAAGACCAGGTCAAAAGCAACGGAGTTCGCTCCTTAGGCCTTGCGAAGACGTCTAATGTCGTGCGGCTTGGGATGCCAACGGGCACTGCTTTTTCACTCAAGACCAGTCCATAGCGGCGGCTGGTTCTCCTTTGGGCCAACCCGGGGCGCTTAATCCTTTTTCAAGTTCGAACGGTCAGAATTGCAGTGCGATTTTCGGAAAGGCCCTGACGATGGCCAGTGACCGTCAAACCCCGTGGCTGTTTGCGCTCGTTGTTGTTGCGGCGTTGCCCGCGATTGGCGCGTACCTCTACTACCATTACACAAAAGACCCGCTGCTGCAGCCGCTTGGAATAACCCGCGAGAGTCTGGCAGAGATCGAGGGACCGACAGAGTTTGTCTCGATAATAACCCATGTCGACTGGGGTCGCGACGTGTCAGACACACTGAGCCGGAACAAACTCCGCGAGTTGGTCAGATCGGCATTTGCCACCCGAACGGATGATGTGGTCTTCAGATTCAACGACGTCCCAGGCGACGAAATTGAAATCACCTTCGTCGTCGGACCCAATCGGTTCGGCCCTTATCGACCAAGCCAATTGATCGACGGCGTCATCCCGTCGACCGTCGCTTTGCAGATGACGAGGAAGGCAAGACGCAAAAGGGATGCCGACCTAACCCCCTGACCCGGAACGTTAAGGCGTAAATCTCCTCCTTGGCCAATCTCACGCCGCTGGAATCTGCAATGAAATTGGGATTGGAATCAAAGGCCGCATGCGGCCACTAACGACAGCCGGATGCTCCCAAAAGCTGGAGACAAGTCGGGGCTCAGGCCAGGAACTCGGCGCAATACTCAGGTTCGTGGGGCAAAAAAACCAAGCGCCCGGACAATGCTTGCCACGGGCGTTCGCTATCGATGGTTGCGGGGGAGGGATTTGTTCATTCCCTTGCGTCCAAGGAAAAGATGGTTGCGGGAGTACGATTTGTTCACTCCCTTGGCTGGTCTTGCCGAGTTTCCCTTTCAGATGAATTGTTTAGGTTTGTCCCGCTCCCAAGCGCCTTCGACCTAACCAAAGTCTACGCGAGAACAGGACGGTACTGATCGCACCCTTCCGGTGCGGTGAACCGCTCTAATCTGTAGGATTTGGTCGGTCGTGGGCTGGAGAGCAGACCATGACAAAAAGACCTATCGGAAAGCGCGAAGCGCCGTTTTCGCTTCGCCTAAGTTTTGAAGAACGCGCCAAACTTGAGCAGAACGCAGGGAGTATGCCGCTGTCGGCATACATCAAATCCTTGCTGTTTGCTGATGATGCCCCGACGTATCGGCAACGCCGCCGGACCGCTGAGGCTGATGAGCAGTTACTGGCCGAGTTGTTGGCGTGCCTGGGCGCATCCCGCCTGTCGAATAATCTGAACCAGTTGGCGAAAGCCGCCAACTCAGGCTCGCTTTACTTCGACGCGGACACCAAGGCCGACATCAAGCGTGCATGTGATGATGTGCGGGCCATGCGGCTGCTGCTTATGCAGGCGCTCGGCATCAAAGTCGAAGAAGAGCCGCGCGTGAAAGAAAGCACGTCTCAGACGTTCACGCGCGCGGCTTCGGCCAAACCCACCTTTCGTAGCAGAAGGCCTACGCCATGATTCTCAAGGGATCTCAGCGCGCGGGCGCGAATCAGTTGGCAAGCCATATGCTGAACGACCGCGACAACGACCATGTGAAGACGCTCGACCTGCGCGGCTTCGTGGCAAGCGACCTACAGGGTGCGCTGGCAGAAGCGCATGCCATCGCCAAGGCGACGAAGTGCAAGCAGTTCCTGTTCTCGCTCAGTCTGAATCCGCCCAAGGACACCGCGCCGGGCGAAAAGGACTTCGTGAGTGCTGCGGACAAGATCGAGCAGTCGCTCGGTCTTGCCGGGCAGCCTCGGGCCATTGTCATTCATGAAAAAGAAGGACGGCGGCATGCCCATGTGGTGTGGTCCCGGATCGACGGCGAAAAGCTGACCGCAAAAAATTTGCCCTTCTTCAAGAACAAGCTCTCGGCTTTGTCCAAAGAGCTGTTTCTTGAACACGGATGGACGCTGCCGGACGGTTTGAAGGCAAACGGCGGGAAGAACCCGCTGAACTTCACGCGGGACGAATGGCAGCAAGCCCAGCGCCAGAAACTTGATCCACGTGAAATCAAAGCGGTGTTCCAGGAAGCGTGGAAGCGATCCGATACCCTCAAAGCGCTTGGCAATGCCCTCGCGGAACGCGGCTATTTCCTCGCCAAGGGGGATCGGCGCGGCTTTGTCGCGGTCGATGTGCAGGGCGAGGTTTACGCCCTCTCGAAGTGGGCGGGCGTCCGCGCCAAGGACGTGCGCGAAAAGCTCGGGTCACCTAACGAATTAGAGGGCGTCTCTGCTGTGAAGGACGCCGTGCGAGCACGCGTCACCAAGCAACTCAAATCCTTCATCAAGAGCGTGAAGGATAAGCAAGCGCGCGACCTGCAACCTCTTCAAAGCGAAAAGACACGCCTCGTTGAACGCCAGCGGAAGGAGCGGACAAAGCTCGCCCGCCATCAGGATCAGCGTTGGCAAGCTGAACATCGGGCACGGTCTGAGCGCTTTCGCAAAGGGCTCATGGGCGTGGTTGATTTCTTCACCGGACGTTCCCGTGCCATCCGCAAAGAAAACGAAGCGCATGCCATGCAATGCATGGCGCGTGACCGTGGCGTGCGGGATGATTTGGCACGTGCGCATCTCGCCGAACGCCAAAGGCTACAAGAACGATTCGACGAACTCCGTCTGTCTCACCGGCAAGAGCGCAAGCTCCTTGCCCGTGATGTCACCCAATTCCTGCGCGATGCTGAGCGCAGGCAAAAGAGTGCTGCGCGATCTGACAAAGATCACGCACACGGGGCCAACCGGCCAAACCTCCACCCCCAAGACCATTCAGACCGCAAACGCGGTCCTGATCTCTCACGCTAACAAGAAGGAACGTGTGAAATGAAAATCCTGAGATTCTTCCGGAGAGTTGCGGCTGCGGCAGCTGCGATGCTTTGTAACCCCGTAACGACGGAAGTCGCCATTGCTGCAACAAGTTGGACCGGTACGGACTACGTATATAGCGCACCGCAAGGCAACGAGTTCGGCATTGCCGTACTCCGCGTTTTTGTGATCATTGGGCTCGGTGTGCTCGGCTTTGCCATCGGCTGGTTTCTCTCACCCCACGGGCGAAAGTACCGCAAGGCGATCCTGACCGGCTTAGCGGTGCTGGCCGGGTTAATCATCCTGTTCAACGGCAGTGCATTCAGCTGGAGCATAGCATGGATGGCAGGTTATCTCGCCTTCATAGCGGGATTTGGGTACTGGACACGCGGTGTTCTGAAAGAGCTGGCAGAACCGCCAACCACGTTTGGCTCGGCCAAATGGGCGGATGCCGAACATCTTTATGAGCACGAACTGTTCGACCCCAAACCGATCAAGCAACCGCCGATCAAACCGCCAGCAACAAGCGGTATGGGTCTGCCCGTATCGCCATTGACGGCGACACAAACGGACCCTTTCGCAAAGGGGCAGGTGCCGGACTTTCTCAAACCAGACGCGCGCCAGAGCAACTTCGCATTGCCATCGGCAACGCCCAAGGCTCTTCCTGCGAAGAAACCAAAGCCCGGTTTGCGCCTTGGGTTTGCCTTCGATGGTGAGAAGGATCGGCCTTTCTACTATCGCGGTGAGGGCCATCTCTTGACGGTCGCGCCGACACGCTCAGGCAAAGGCACGACGCAAATCGTGCCCAACCTCCTGACCTATCAGGGTTCGGTCTTGGTGATCGATCCCAAGGGAGAAAATGCCAAGATCACGGCAAGGGCCCGCGCCAAAATGGGGCAAGACGTGCGGATCGTGGACCCGTGGGGCATTGCCGTTACTGGCAAGCAAACGCCTGCACGCTTCAATCCTCTGGATTGGCTGAAGGCAGGTGATGTCGATATCACCGAAAACGCTATGCTTTTGGCTGACGCCCTCGTCGTGCCCACTGAAAAGGGGGACCGCTTCTGGGATGAAGAAGCCAAGGCGCTGGTGCAGGGCATCATCCTGTATGTTGCGACTGACCCCGAGGAAGCAGGCCAACGCCATCTGGGGCGTGTGCGTGATCTCCTGCTACTGGATGGCAACGAACTTCGCGAGATGTTCAACGCCATGGTGGAGTCGCCGCACCACGTGGTGGCGAGTACTGGGGCACGAAGCCTGCAAAAGGACGACCGCTTGCTTGCCAATGTGCTGGCCTCGGCCCAAGCGCAAACGCACTTCCTGGACAGTGCGCGGGTGAGGGAGAACCTGTCGGCGTCGGACTTCGATTTCGCTGATCTGAAAACGAAGCTGATGACGGTGTATTTGGTTCTGCCTTCTGATCGGCTGAACGCGTTCTCGCGCTGGCTGCGCCTGTTGGTCCAGCAAGCTATCACCGTCAATGCGCGCAACATTGAGGTGAAGCCCAAGCAGCCGGTGTTGTTCCTTCTCGATGAAATGCCTGCCCTTGGACGGCTGTCGATGATTGAACAAGCCTACGGCCTAATGGCCGGGTTCGGCATGCAGCTCTGGGGCATCGTGCAGGATTTGGGACAGCTCAAGCGCATCTACGGCGATGGCTGGGAAACCTTCATCGGCAACTCGGGTGTGGTTCAATATTTCGGCAGTCATGATTGCATGACGGCGGAGTATTTCTCGAAGCTCTGCGGCGTGACCACGGTGTGGAACCTGCAATCGGCGATTGCCAAAGCTGTTAGCAAGAGCGTCGGGAATAGTGGGGCTTCTTCCAGTCAGTCCTCGACGGAAACCGACACAAACTCCGCGACGCAGCGAAAACTGGCTTATCCCGATGAGCTGATGCGTCTGCCCAGAACCAAGCAATTGGTGTTGATCGAAAAGATGAACCCGATCCGGGCGATACGGAAGCCGTGGTTCCAAAACCCTGCGCTCAAGAGCAAGGGCGTCGATCTCCACAAAGCCTGAGTCGGTCGGCGGTTCTGCCGCCGATCCCCCTCTCTCCTTTTGATCAGAGGATATGACCATGATCGAGAAGACAATGACTGTGAAGCTCAGCGCGCAAGAAATCGCTTGGGTAAATGAGCAAATCGCGACCGGGGATTACGCCAGCGAAGGTGAGCTGTTCGCCGATTCCATCGCAATGCACCAGGCCTACAACGATCTGGTAGATCGGTTGTCTAAAGACAACGACCGCTGGCATCAGAGCGAAGCCGCGCTGGAATGCAATACCGTGGAAGGACGTTCGGAGGATGGCGCGATCACCATCCACATGAACGGCCAATTCGAAGTGCGTGCCGTCCTTGTGGATTCAGATGAACTGAAATCTGCGGATGCGCGCACCTGTGAGCGAGCCATCCACGCTGCACTGCGGGATGTGCTTTCGAAAGTGAACGAGCTTCGAACGCAACAGGTCAATTCTGTGCCTAGCGATCTCCCTTTCTAACAATCGGCGGCGACCGCCGCCGATCACCTCTCTCTTCAGATGGATGCTGCCATGACTGACAAGCGCCCGACTAAGCGGTTTCAATTCTCTTCGCGCGCAACCTCAAATGACGGCGAAAACCGTTCGCGCGAAAACACACGCGACAAAGACAATGCGCAACCTCGGATCAAGCCTCCAGCGAATGCCAACAAGCCTGCGCCCAGGCTCGCACCGCCCGGCATGTCTGGAATCAAAGGTAAGCAGTCTAAGAGTACGCCAGCGAAAGAACCGCCAAAGAAACGCTTCACTCTTGGCAAGCGCGGTGATCTCGAACGGTCATTCAGATCAGTTGTGAAAGACTCGCAAAGCAAGAGACACGACCTGGATCGGTAAACAATCAAAAATACCATTCGCAGCAGAGTATTGACCATTCTTGACAGAACGCCCAAGAAGCTCTAATATCATTTCTTTTCAGTAAGTTAATGGTAATATGGTAATGGACGAGGGATCTCTAAAGGGCATTTTTGGACTAGTGGCATTCTCTGCCGGAGCAACGGTATTGTGCAATTTTCTCGGCATCGGTGGATTTCCGATGTTTTTTATTGGTATCCTAGCAGGGATTTTAGGAAAAAAATGGCTTGATGGTGCACCCGAAGGAGTTCAATTTGACAAATCGAACAAAACGCAAGGGCATTCTCGCAATTCCGCTGTTGGGAACATTCCTTAGTTTTCTATGGTTGCGAGAAGTTCGTATTGCATTGTTTGCGGGGTTCGTTGTTTGGGTAGTTGACAACGCATTTGACTTTTCTGTTGGCTATACTTCTGGCTTTGAGACAGGCAAGAATGCAGGAATTGTCGAAGGAGCGCTTTTGGGCAAAGAGGAATTTGAAAAGAGTAATACCGAGGCCGCTGAATTGGCGATGGAAGAGCTCAAGTCCGAAATAAGTGATGCCCGAACCGCAGCATTCAAAGCGCTAGACGCGGAGCTCCAGGCAGCACGAAATGCTGACGTGATCGCCCGTGCAGAGGAAGAAGCGGGGTTTAGGGCCAATTTAGCGACCTTAGTATCGGAGCGATATCAAGCGGAGCTGGAAACGGCCCGTTCTCAATCATATGCAAAAGGCGTGAGCGTCGGAAAGGACCAGGCCGATGCGAGGTGTCAATTATTGGTCGGCGAGTTTTCCCGGAGCGGCGCGCTTTGGCGTGGATTTGAGAGTGCCGTGGAGGACCTGGTAAGCATTGAGATCGTTACAGAAACTCGAATAATAAGCTTGGCCGAAGCGATAGTAGAGATCGCAGATCAAGGGCGGTCCGCATCGGAAAGGTTGCGAGAGCAACTAAACGACCAAGTGGAAAAAATCCGAGATGCTCTTAACGAGGGCGATCTAGAACGAGTGCGTGAATTGGCTTTGGCGTTGGAAAAAACTCTACCGGTCAAACGAGAGATTTGGGAAGCAAGTTTCAGCGTTCTTTCTACTGGTGGGTAACGTCACAACTCCAGTCCATACAAATCCTGAATCTCCTCCTCCTGGATGCACAGATATTCTAGCGTTTGCGCCTGTGTTGAGTGGCCGAACGCCGCCATGAGGAGCGGGATTGGCTGATCCATCTGCACACGCTGGTGATAGCCCCAGGTCTTGCGCATAGTGTGTGAGCCATAGTTGCCCTTCAGACCCGCCTCGCGGCACCATTGCTTGATCAGCTTGTGAACGGCTGCCACGGTCAGCGCCTTGTTGGTCTTTCGAGATGGGAAGAGTGGGGCGTCGGCCTCCGCGTCGGGATAATGGTTAATCCAGGCGTTGATAGCCCCGACAACCGCGCGGTTGACTGTGATTGCGCGGTATTTGCGCGTCTTTGACTGCTTGATCTCCAACCGATCACCGGGCTGCAGGTGCTCTACCTGTCCAACTTTTAGGGATAGGATTTCTCCGGCCCGATAGGCCGTGTTGATCCCAAATGTGAATAGGCACAGATCACGTGGCTTGTCCGCAAGCAGTGCCTTGATCCGCGCAATCGCCTCCAGATCGCGGATCGGTTCGACTTTGATCGATGAACCCTTTTGCGGGCGGTTGGCATTGCGGGGTTTGGGCATTCTTGGCGTTTATCTTGTTTTCTTGGCTCACCTGCGCCGCCGGTAAGCAGTTGTTTTTGATAGTCTAATTCACCAAGAACGCTATGCCAAGTTTTTCTCAAAACTTGGCATAATACAAAATCTGCCTTACGGTCAAGGCGGATATGACAAATTCGACGCCGAAAGGAGCGGCAAACCCGAGCGAAATCGCGCCCTACAGAAGAATGCCAAGTTTTGAGAATTTGTTGGTTTTCTCTCGGAGGGTTCCATGTTTCGCATTACCGGGCTTGCGCTTGCTTTCAGCGTCCTCAGCGTGACCGCTGCCACCACTTACGAAATCACGCCCGCGCTGCCCGAAACTGGTTTCCCTCACGAGTTCGATGCTGACATTCTCGGGTTGTCGGTCGGGATGACGGCCGACGATGCCCTGGCAGCGCTCAAAGATCGCTTCCCAGCAATGCACTTCAACAACATCCGCACCTACGCCTTTCCCCAAACAGACGTGACGTTCACGGGCTCATTCAGCAATCACCCACTCCCCGTTGCCAATGGATCGTCCGAGAGCTTCCGTGTACGGGCTTCGAGCCCGGCAAGTGGAAATCAAGTCTACGTCGTGCACCGCCATGTCATCTTCCCACGTGAGGAGCCGCCAACGATTGCCAGCATTATGAGTTCACTGGTTGGCAAGTATGGCCCGCCGTCCTCCGTCGATGGCAACGGCTCGTGGATTTGGGCGTTCCGCGATGGGGAAAGGCTAGGGATGCATGAAGACGCCGCTGCCCATGTCGTCGCCGATCCGGGCCAAATCCAAGAGCGGATCAAAGATTTGCCGCAGGACGTGCAGCTTGGTCTTAATCCCCTGATAAGCTGCGCGACCCACGCGGCGATCTGGAACGTGCCGACAGACAATCGGTTAGGCAACACACGTAACCAGCCCTGCGATGCCTATCTCTACGTCAAAATCCTGGAAGACCGGACGCACAAAGGCCGCGCGGTGAACATGACGATTGCTGTCGCCGATCTCAAACGGCGTCTGTCGTCAGCCGTGATCGACAACAACGCACTCGCCGAGGCAGAGGCGGAACGGCAAGGCCGCGTTGCCGCTAGTGGCGCCCCGGAGCTTTAGGACTGTTGTGCAGCACGCCGTTGGGCACGGGTGAAGGGCGCGCTCACGCGCGCCCTTTCTCGTTTTGATCATCGCTCATGTCGGTGTCTTCCAGTGGTTGGCGCAAAACGACGCGGCCATTAATCGGAACAACTTCGAGCTGGAGGGAGTAGCCCTTTCCGTCCTTGTGCCGCCAGGCAGCGCCCACCTTGTTCCAGAATGACTTTTCGCCTTTGTCGATGACGTGCCATGCAAGGAAGTCGGGCGCTTTGGGCTGCGGGTTGTCGGATTTCGCGTTTGTGCGTGCCATGTTGTGTCTCCTTTAGTTGGTGGTTTGGCTCGTAACGCCATTCCGCAGGGCCGGACGGAGAAGATCAGGCGTCATATCCCACACGGATCGGCTTCGCCGAAATGGTGCGGGCAGGATATTGATGGCTGAATGCGTGCGGTCAGGAATTCAGGTGTTTCAAACGAGGCGAATCCATCTGCAAAAGGTGCGCCATCCCGCGTGCATCGCATATCTGTCAGTCAGCTGTTCAAACACTCCCCACGTTCGCTGGCACCCGTCAATCAAGCCTTCTGAAAATCATGAATGGCAGAAAGGGCGGGACATGCGGTCAAGGTGCGAAGACCTGCTTCACTACATTGCGCCCGAAGGTGTCCGCATACCGCCGCTTCCTGCGCCTTTTGATCCTTAAGAAGACCCGAATGAGCGGGCCTCGAAACGAGAATGGAGGATCACATGATCGCGCTTATCACCATGTACGAATTGCAAGGGCTGTCGGCTCAACAACTCGGAGGACTACACCGAATTCTGCTGAAACTACTCATGACCACCGCCCCGCATACACCGGACCGCCGAAATATCCTTGCCTCACTTGAGAACATCGAACGTGCGTTGGGTGTTGTGTGGAGGCCCGTGCCGTCGCCGTGCAGCTCATTAAGGCTCTGATCATCGCTACCAGACACAACGCATAGGAGGGCAAAATCCGAATGTGATTGCGGAAAGTATCGAAAAATGATACTTTCTGTAAGTGAAACAGGAAATCAGCCACGCACGGGACTATGTAGACAACCTCGCCTCAAGCGGGCGCTATCACTTTACGAGTGCTGACGCTAAGACAGCGCTGAGCGCTTCGCCCGATGCCGTCAAGCAGGCGCTGAATAGGCTGAGCAAGCAAGGCCTGATCGCTACACCCGCCCGTGGCTTTTACGTCATCGTCCCGCCAAAGTACAAATCGCTCGGCTGTCTGCCCGCAGACCAGTTCGTCCCGCAGTTGATGACCCATTTGCAGTTGCCCTACTACGCCGGGCTGCTGACCGCAGCACAGTATTACGGGGCAGCTCATCAACGCCCGCAAGAATTCCAGGCCTTCGCGGAAAAGCCCCGACGTCCAATCAAGTGTGGCAAAGTCAGGGTCGCCTTCATCGCTCGCAAACGAACCCAAGCCGTTGCAACCAGACCTTTCAATACGCCGCGCGGCGTACTTATGGTCTCGACGCCTGAAGCTACGGCGATTGACCTTGCAGGTTACCCTGATCGCACAGGTGGACTTGAACAGAGTGCGACCGTGATCTCGGAACTGGCTGAACAACTTGACCCCGACAAGTTGGTTATGGCCGCAAAGACAGCACCAATTCCGTGGGCACAGCGGCTCGGTTACATGCTGAAGCTCGGCGCGGGCCGCGACATCACCGGTTCGCTGCAAAGATATGTCCGAGAGAACGCACGTGACTACGCGCCACTTGCGCTTAATGGCGAAAAGGACGGCCCACGCGATCAAGAATGGAAACTGGTCGTCAACGAAGAGGTGGAGCCAGAGTTTTGATCCCACGCGACTATATCACAGAATGGCGTGCCGAAGCGCCGTGGGTCGAAGATGCGCAGGTCGAACAGGACCTCGTTATCAGCAAAGCGCTTGTCGAAATTTTCACCCATCCCGTCCTAAAAGACGCTCTCGCCTTCCGTGGCGGCACGGCGCTCTACAAGCTCTTCCTCAAGCCCGCCGCCCGCTATTCTGAAGACATCGATCTTGTACAGATCAATGCGGAACCGGCAGGCGATGTAATGAGCGGGCTGCGCGAGGTGCTGTCACCTTGGCTGGATGATCAACCGCGCTATCGTCAAAGCGAGGGCCGGGTCACGTTCAAATTCAGGTTTCAGTCCGAAGATGTGCCGCCCCTACCGTTGACCCTTAAAGTCGAGATCAACACACGCGAGCACTTCGCCGTTCATGGTTTGCAGGATGTGCCGTTCCAGGTGCGGTCGCGTTGGTTTGAAGGCGAATGTGCAATCCCCAGCTACGGGCTAAATGAACTGCTCGGCACAAAGTTGCGCGCGCTTTATCAGCGCCGAAAGGGCCGCGATCTGTTCGATTTGGCCGTTGCCCTCGATCACCCTGATAGCGATCCAGACCAGATCATCGAGACCTTCGCTGCCTATATGGAGGGTGGCGGCCACAGCGTCACCAGACTTCAGTTCGAAGAGAACCTCGCGGCCAAAATGCAGAACAGGCTCTTCACCGCAGATATCAGTCCATTGCTGCGCGACGGCTTTGAATGGGACTTTGCGACTATGGCTGAAAAAGTGAGTGACGAATTGATCGCCCGCCTGCCGCAGCCTGAGTAAGCACGGTATCAGGCCAAACGAGTCGTTAGGGTCGTGGCGGGCCAAAAGGGCCGCCACGAGATTTCCGGGAAGGGTGCGGAGCGGTCGCCTTAAGCGACCGCCTGGGTAGCGACCTCTTTGCCTTGCAGCCCATGCAGAAAGTCCGCTGCACGTTGCGCATGTGCGGCAGCATTGAATATGGCGCGCTTGTCGTTCTTCAGGACCTTCAGCCAGCTCTGGATATAGGCGGCATGTTCTTCGCCCGGCTCCGGGGTCAAGGCCAGATCGGCACAAAGGAACGCCGCGCCCAGTTCGGCAACCAATTCTTCACGGGCATAACCTTCATCGCCCCATTTCTTCCGGCCAAAGTCACGGTGCAACCGCTTGGGATGTTTGGTCCAGTGGGTCAACTCATGCGCTAAAGTTGCGTAGTAGGCTTCGGGACTACGGAAGCTCTCGAACCACGGCATCTGCACATGATCGCTGCCGCCAGAATAGAAGGCGCGATTGCCGCCATGCCGTATATCGGCGTCACTGGCCGCAAAGAACGCTTCCGCATGTTCGATCCGCTCAGTGGGATCAATGACAGGCTCGGGCCTTGAATAGAAATGCTCGGGCAGCCCGTCGATCTGCTCCACATTGAAAACGCTATATCCCTTCATGAAGGGGATTTTGCGCTCTTCCTCGCTGCCGTCGTCCTGCTCTTCCGTCTTGGTAATAGTGTTGGCATAGACAACGAGGTTGCCGCGCTCACCCTTGCGAACGTGCGCGCCATATTCCTTGGCTTGCTTGTAGGTCATCCAAAACGGCGTGTTGTATCCGCTCTCGATCGCCGCCCCCCAAAGCATCAGCACGTTGATCCCGCTGTAGGCCACTCCGTTATGGCGTAGCGGTTTGATGATCCGCCCATCCATGTTCCCAGCGTTCCATGGCTTCAGCCATGTCAATTCGCCTTGCTCCAGATCGGCAATGATCTTGTCGGTAACTTTCTGATAAATATCTTGTTTCATTGATTTTTTTCTCCACTTGGATAGTCGGTTGCGCATGCAACCGAACTAGGCCCGCGCCAATGAGCGGGGGGAGACCGTCAAGACCGCAGACAGTGGAGGGGGATCGCCCGTCCTGCACAAACAAGGAGCGGAAGGACGGGGAGACCGCTGTCTGCGCCCGCAGCTTATGCGAGGGGCTTGGTCTTGACGGAGGACGGGGCCGCAGGCCCCAAACAAGAAGAAGAAAGACAGCCTAAATGGCTGACATCAGGTCTCGCGCAAGGGATGGACGCCGCACGGCCGAGACCGACGAAGGCTGGCTCGGTTCACGACAGCCCGGCCCGAATGGGTGCGTCTACGTACTTATTGACTCAATATAGCAATTTCTGCTATTCAGCAGTTTGAATAGCAAATGGAGCAACCAAATGAACCGCACAATCCCGGTTTCAACCGACGTGTTTGCTGCAATCTGGCGAGAACGCAAAGACGGCGAAGATAGTGAAGACTCAATATTGAGGCGCGTTCTTGGCTGCTCGAAGTCGAAGACAGAATCCGAGACGCGACAGGCATCGCAAGGTAGCGGCGGTTATCACGACCGGCGAAACAACGTGCATTTTCCGCAGGGATTCGAGATTTTTCGAACATACAAACGGAAGGACTATAGGGCAGTCGCACAGGATGGACATTGGGTACGTCTTGATACGGGTGATCTTTTTCAAACACTCAACCAGCTCAACACATCGATAGCCGCAGGCACCGAAAACGTTTGGAACGGAAACTGGAAGTACAAAGATGAAAATGGGACGATACATTCGATAGATACGTTGCGCAGGTGAGCGTTTGTGCTGACGGCGTGCGAGGAAATGAAATGCTGCAGAAGATCAACATAATTGAAAACGTTGGCCGATTTGAAAAAGCACTCCCGACCCAAAATGTCAGATTCGAAAAATGCACGTTTTTCTTTGGCGAGAACGGTTGGGGGAAATCGACGATTGCAGATATTCTGCGATCTCTCACTCTCGGCGACCCGGAAATCATCCTAGGCCGCAAGACCCTTGCTGGAGGGCCGGACCAGAAGATTTCTCTTCAGCTTGATTCGGGGCGGGCCAATTTCGAGGGAGGCAGTTGGAACGGAACCCAGCCCCGCGTGGCCGTATTCGACAGCCTCTTCGTGAATGACAATGTCTATTCCGGCGACACGGTATCAGCCGACCATCTGCGTCGGCAGTATGGCCTCGTTGTCGGCGAAAAGGGCGTGAAACTCGTCCGCCAGATCGTGGCGCTGGATGAAGAAAACACCGAAAACAATAAGACTATACGCGCCCTCGAAGCGGAGCTGACTGCCGGTCTTCGAGGGATAGGTCCTGCAGGCATGAGCCTGCCAGCCTTTGAAGCTTTGGAAGTGGACCCGAACATCGATTCAGCAATCTCTGATAAGGAGGCAGAGGTTTCCCGCGCAGCGAAGTCAAAAGAGCTCAAAGCCGCTGCAGGCGCGAGCACTTTTCCGCTTCCATCCGAATTGGCGACCTTCGAGGCAGCGCTTAGCAAAACGGTTGAAGGAATTGCCGCTGATGCCGTAGAAGCCGTAAGGTCCCATGTCGCAGCGCATGAGTGCACAGTACCGACTGAACAGGGGCTGGAAACTTGGCTCGAATAGGGTCTGCCCTTCAAAGCGGAGGACACCTGTCCATTCTGCGGCCAGGAACTTAGAGATCGGAGCCTGCTGGAAGCGTATAGCCGTTTCTTCAGCAAGGCGTATCGAAAGCTGGCCGAGGATGTTCAGAAGCTCCGTCAAACCTGTCAGCGCTACTCGAATGGCGACTTCCGAAACGCAGCGGAACAAAGCTCCAAATCCAACGAGAAACAGTTCGAGTATTGGCGCGAGGCGGCTGGCATCGATGCCCCCGCGACCACTGACCTTGAAGCATTGATCTCAGGGATGGAGCGCGCTGCCGCGGAAATGGATTCAGCTCTGCAGACGAAAGCCGCAAACCTCACCGTGGCATTGGACATGGAGCGACTTGGCGCAGCTGCCCATGCCTGGACGAGTGCGAGGGCGGCCATCGAATCTGCCAATGCAGCACTTGTTGAGTACAACCGGAAGGTCGACGCCGTTAAGGCCACGGTTGACGCCGGGCAGCTTGAAAGCCTCACAATCGAGTTGAAGACCCTTCAGGCCCGAAAGCATCGCTTTGAGGCGGAGATCATCACGATGGTCACGGATCTTCAAACGAAGAGGCAACGGAAAGGCGAAATTGCAAAGGAGAAAGCCAAGCTTCGCGGTGAGTTGACCGCCCACGGGAAGACCATCACCGAGAGCCTCGGCAAGACGATCAACGCCTATCTCAAGCGTCTGAATGCGGGCTTTCGGATCGATTACAGAGAACCTGACTATCGCGGCAAGGAGCCTGCCGCCAGCTACCAAATTCTCATAAACGAGGTTCCAGTTTCACCCCGAGCGAGCGGTGATACAACTGGTGCGCCGAGCTTCCGGAACACACTCAGCGCCGGGGACAAGTCGGTTCTCGCGCTGGCGCTGTTTTTGGCGCAATGCAACGCGGACACGGACCTCAGCGAGACAATCATCGTTCTCGATGACCCGTTCACGAGTTTGGACAATTTCAGGCGGCAGTTCACGGCCATCGAGATCAGAAGGATTTGTGATCGGGCCAAGCAGACCATCGTTCTGTCGCACGACAAGGGATTCCTTCGCCTGCTGTGGGATAAAATCGACCAGAAACTGATCAGGTCATTCGCGCTACAAACAGGCGCGCCCGGCGTTACGACCATCACGCCCTACGACATACCTGGCTCGACGAAACCGCGCCACGTTACGGAGCGCATGAAAATTGAAGAGTTCATCGAGGGCGAGCCCCACGAACTCTCATACATCAGGTCGCGCCTGCGAACCGTCTGCGAGGACTTCTATCGCAAAGGTGACCCCGGACTCTTTGGCGAAGCGGCAACGTTGGATCAAATCATCCGCGCCCTTGAAGTTGCCCCTGCTGATCATCCATTCAAAGGCGCTCTGGAGAACCTAAAAGATATCAATACGTACTCACGGGTAGAGAATCATGCCGAGATCGACGGCGATCCTTACGGCGATACGAACCCCGACGAGCTGAAGGGTTTCTGCGAACTTGTCCTCGACCTGACGCGCGGGATGTAACAACGCCGCGCCCCTTGGTCGCCAACGGTTCTACAACATCCTTGCGTGGCGTTCATCAATGCCGGCAATGTCCGAGGTGGAAAGCCCAACCATTCGATAGATGATCTCGTCGATGCGATCCTGACAAAGCTGTTCCTCCGGGCGTAGTCGCGCGCATTCTTGCCCAGAAATTGATGCCAAAATCGAATTCCATCTCATATGAAATTGAAAACTAGCTGATTTCTACTTCTCTCGGATTGGTAGTTCCACACCCAGGCATCAAATTCTCGACGCGAGATGTCCAAAAGATCGGCAGCGAAACAAAATGCGTCTTTCAAGTAGTCATATTCATCGTGCTCTATGCCAGCACATGACGCAAAGCCTCTAATGTGCCGATCTACCGCTATACAATCAGCGCCGACCAAGCAGGCCATATAGTCAACAGTTTTGGGCCCTACGCCATGAATACCCCGAATATCTTCTTTGAAGGTGTCTTCGCTCAGTGCGTTCCTTAGTTCAATCGTGTCGTGGATTTGCACGCTGACCAAGAACTCTACAAGCGCTTCAAATCGCGCTGTTTTTTCGTGATGTGCCCATTGAAGAAACTTGCCGCTTCCCTCTAGTGCAATGATCTCAACAAGGACATTTACGGTTCGCGCGTGAGGGAAACTTTGAAGTATCGAGTGGACGCGTGGCTTGACAACAGTTGAGTAGTTCAATCCGGCTTGAAGAACGGAGTCAGCGAGGACCGCCCCCATATGGTCGTACGTGGGGCGGCAGGCAATTTCGGCGTCAAGAACACCCTCATTTACGGCCAAATCAGCTATGCAACGAGCGGCGTAGAGCGCGTTTTCGCTGCTGGATTGTGTGTCCATAGGCGTGCTCCCCCGATCACGCGATTCCTGCCTCTTCCAGGGCATTCAATCTCTCTACACAGTTGGGACAGGCCCCACAAGGAAACGAGCTTTGTGCTTGACAGGAGAAAGTAAGGCCAATTGGCACTCCCAGTCGAATTGCCTGTTTGACTACATCTGCCTTGGTATTGTGTCGTAATGGGACGTGAAAGCGCACCGAGCCAACGCCCTCCGAAAGCTCTTCCAACCCGTTTAAGAATTCTGCCCCACAATCGACCTCCTTCACATGGTTGCTATTGATGAACCCTGAATAAACATCTGTAATTCCAAGCGTTTGGGCACGGGCAGCGGCAACCGAATAAAAAAGTAGTGTTCTGTATGGGATATAAAGATCGTTATCGCCTACTGGCTCCTTCCACAAATCGGGTTCCAGTATCATCCGAGAGTTCGAGCCCTTGAAAATGTCCGAAATATCAATGCGCTCGGGTTCGTCCATTCCATCCGGTAGTACGCTACTGACTTTCTGCCATTCCGTCTCGGCGCAATGCTGTCCATAGTCGAAAAATATCGGCTGAACCGCGATGCCATCGAAATGCAGCCCGTAACAGACTGTGGTCGAGTCTAATCCACCAGACGCCATGACGATCACGCGGTTCATTTGCGATCAGCTCGAAGCTTCGACATCGCGTCAAAAACTCCATTAAGGCAGGTGTCCAAGTTTGTTGAGTAAACCGTGCTTCCGGCCATAACCATCGTATTGGTGTTTTCCGAACTTGGATCATAGGTGATCACAGGCTTGTGTGTAGTCATGGCCATACCCATTTCGACCAGCGTTCCAGGGTCACGCCCCAATGGCAATGCGAACACGAGATCGCACTCCTCCAAAAGCGCCACGTCGGCCAAATATGTTCTCGTCAGCTCGTGTTGTGCGCTGGGCAAATCTAATTCGCCATTTTCTTGAACCGGACGGCGTATTCGAAAATTGTGGTATTCGAGCGCCGCAAGTGCTTGATCAAGCTCTTTCCTCTCAACGTAGGAAAAATCCGGCGCAGCAAAGTAGATTTGGTAATTCTGACGGTCGTGCCAGGGTAAAAACGTTCCCCCTAAACCGCGCATTTGCTCTTGTGACAGCGATAGACTTCGCTGCACGTCCCTTTTAAAGTCGTCCGGAAAGGTTGTCTGCGAGTAGCAAGTAGCGGCACGCGCGCCAATCCATGCTGCTTCGCTAACCCCATAAGGGATGTGCTCGGCAAAAACTGCCGAGTAGACATCGCCGACACCAACTGAGTTCACGGTCTCCCCGAGCTGCGCCGGGACTTCATCAACTTCCTTCGCAAACATGTCGAAAACCCGGCTTCCGCCACGGTTTTCCTTGAGCAGAATCGCAGAAGGCGAGAGCTTCTTGAGCTTTTTCAGGAAGCCTTCGAAGCGTTCTGCACCGTTGTCTAAAAATAGCTGCGAAGAGGTGGATGTGATGAGGGCCGCGATCCTGCCCTTAAAGCCCGCGAGCGGATCAAGCGATGCGAGATCATAGGCGATATCAAAGCTGACTTTAGCTTCGGCGTTCAGCAAGTTGGCAAGTTGTTCTAGATCGAATTTTCCCGGAAAGACGAGGCAGCGTTGGTAAGAATTCAGAGCCTTGGCTTCGTCACGAAATGCTACGGTTTTCTCGTCCCGCAAGAGGTCTTCGTAACCTTGATCAGCAGTTTCTGTAGGATCGCCGATCGCCATTACGTTCGGCGCTCCCGACACCTCCGCGAGCCAGATGAACTCTTTGCACCCAAGTTCGTTTAGGTACTCACGGGCTTGCGCCAACAAATAACGCGGACAAACTGCCGCGATGGAGAAGTCGGCTCCAGCGGCCCAAAGCCCTCGCGCCGCATGCACGATTCCTCCGAGCCTAAGTCTCGATTCTCTTGTTGGAGTGGGTAATGAAAAATCGACGATGATTTCGCCGACCAATAGTAATCGACTAGCAGCATTCATGGTCCGCGAGGTGCGAAATCTACGTTCACTGATGCCATTGGGCTCGTCGCAGAAGAGACAACGCGCCCTTCATATGAGTAACCTGCACTCATACAATCAGCCAGATGATTGAAACGTGTCGGCAGAGCCCCAACGGCACTCCCTTCGGAATCGACCGCAAACAGCCTGCCCCGCAATTCGAGGGTCAATGCCGTGTTGACCGCTGGAACTGATTGGGTTTGAGAGAAATATTCACACTGCTCGACTTCCTCAAGGTAACAGGTGAATGCCCTGTTGCAGCGGTCTTCTCCGCTTGCCCCACCACCAGCCCCTTGACCCTCACCGCTTGACCGCGATCCAGGGTAATCGGAAAACCGACCAGATCCTTTGGTGCCCATCTAACCAAACCACATCATTTTGTACTGGCCCAATCATTTTACAGATTATTTGGTATTGCAAGCGGAAGTTGATCGGTGAGCCATCACCAACTCTTGTCATTCATCTATGTGCGCATCCCCGTGCACTGACAAATCGCGAAATTGCACCATTTCCTCAAATCAGAACAGGGCTGTATCGGCAGGCTTTGACCCTTTCCGGCGGTCAAAGGTCGGCCAGTTTGTGTATGGTTCAATGCGGGCGGAAAGGTACTTCATCAAGTCCTGGAAGTGGGTTCAGGGGCGCGATAGCCCTTGATCGGGTCCAGAGTTGACACGCTGGCGGCATCCAATCCGCGCAGGGTTGGTCAGGGATGCAAGGGGCACGAAGGCTCCTGCTCGATGGGATGGTCCCAAGGCAAGGGTAGCGCGAAAGCTCCCTTCCTGGTCTCCATGAAATGGTCAGGGTTTCAAGGGGCAGGAACGCTCATTGATCGATGGCTGCAGGGAGAGCGAAGTCTCCCGCGAGTGATGAAACGGCGATACGTTTTGCTGGTGAAGGATGGGCTCGATGCTCAGATTTCACCACAGCCGGGGGGACGCAACGGGGGCGCGCAGCGGGTCCCCTTGCCAAGATGGTGTGGTACTACCGCACACATCTTGCGCACAGCGATAACTTCAACGTGACGCAATGGTACTACCACCTGGTACTACCGGGAAGTGGGCGCTGGATCGGACCAGTAGACCGGAGCTGTCAAGCATCCTTGGTTTGCTCAGTCTGCACCATCATGCCAGCGGCGATAGCGCTCTTCAACGTTGTGGAATCCTGACAAGCTAGGCTTACGCACGAGGCCCCAAATCTTCCGGGAGAGGGCTTCGAGAGCAGCTCCATCCTTTGGTCGCCAGCCATTCTGGATTGCCCATGACTTGATGTAGTTTGATGGATCAGCGTGCCCCTTCGCGCGAAGAATTCGGAGCACTGAATCGGCGTGCTCTTTGTCTCGCGGATGACCCAATCCAGTAGACAGGTTCACGATCTGGGTAAGCGCGGAAAGCGCCCGGACCACTGTTGGATCATCGATCAAAGGGGCTGATTGCCGCCGCTCTTGGCCGTGCACAGCGGCTCCCCATCGCCTCACCCATTCTTCCGCCTCGCCCGGGAATTCTGGTACTGCCACGACACCGATGATGTTGTTGAGGCCATCAACAAAATCGAGGATATCTGGTTCAGCATAGTAAACGACCACCACCGACTTTCGGGCGGGCCGATGCATTGTGCGCATCGTCTCAGCATTCAGGCTTATCGCGTTTGACAACCGAATTGCACCCTTTGCCAAAGAACGAATGGCTTGCTTTCCCAGAAAGCTCGCCAAGCTGGTTTGGGTGAGTTGGCTCTTAGTATGAGTTAGCAAGATCACATCAGAAATGTTCTCCTGCTCGCAGATCGCGCGTGCGTATCCCAAGGCCGTCTTGAAGGCCTCCTCGTCATGGCTATCAATGGGAACGAGAATACGAATTATGTTCGGCATGCTGGTACTTCCAAATTTGGGTACGCCCTGTCTGCGTATTGCGATCGATTAGAACAAGCCTTGGATACCGGGATGCCAACGCCCAATGGAAATAGCAAAGAACGTCACTTCCGTTTGAAGGGGAAGTGGCGCGACGAGCCGCAATTGGCAGGTACCACTCATTCAGAGGCCTTAACTTCTAACGGTTGCCGAACAAGAAACCCAGCTTGAACTTGTTGGGCCAGTCAGCTCGTTGCAAATGAGTTCGGATCACTTCGTCTATCTCGTCAAGCAGTAGGAACTTAGATTCGGCTTCGTCGGGTTCGACTCTTATGACGTAGGCTCGGCACCCTGGGTGCGGACCTTTGCTGTAAACCGAGATGAAGTTACCGGCCATCATATGCACCGGCAGGTGTCCATCCGGGTAGGGATTGAAGTCGTGCAAGGAAAAAAACTTCAACAGGTCCTTGGAGTCGCCTTTTCCGATCAGCACCGCGTTCATGCCGAAGGGCATGACGACGCCATGATGGATTTCATCAACAGGCACCTTTGAGATCGTGTCAAAGAACTTCTGCTCTTCGGTGTAGAATAGGGCGTCACCCACCCAATCGAAGCGCAGAATGCACTGTGTGTAGGCTTCTTCGTTCGGCGTTGTCCACGCGCGATTGTAAAGATGATAGACGCCTTCTAGGCTCTTGAGCTTGGCATTGGTTAGCGGACCGTCTTTCGCCCCAATATCCTGCTGCAATCTCTCCAGCAAAGGCGCGAGGCGGTGGGCCGATTGTATCCGTACCGTTTCGTCGTAGAGGTCTGTTTGCAGTTCCTCGCAATGGCACAGGAAATTGTAGATCACACCGACGGTAGCGGGGCGGATACCCATGAGCTGAGGGTCGCTTGCTGATCTAATGCGTTGGATTGTTGGCCGCGACACGGGCTGGGTCGTGGCTTTCGGGTGTCCGGGAATCTGGTCTCGGCTCAGATAGCTGCCCAGCACATCGACAATCCGCTGGTCACTATGGCGGCCAGCGTGAAGGTGTTGAAGGGCGGCTCGGAGTGCCTTGCGTTGCTCGACGCGACCATCGAAATATCTGCTTTCTTGGCTGCTCATAGTTGCTCTTTTGATCTTTTACGATGCCATTTTAATCAGGACGTAACGCTTGGATTTTGTCAAGACGTCCCCACTTCCGAAACACAAGAGAAACAGCGTCTCCAAGGCCCAAAGGTATCGCCATGTCGATTTTGTCATCTGTTCAAAATAGGATCGCGAATTCGCAGAAATTTGCGAACCGATTGATATATATGATAATATTGTCATGTAGCACTATGGTTGTCGATGAGATGGTTGATTATGCGAAACACAATAAAGGAGGACTGGCCGAGCCATTTGGCGGCGCGGCAGCGCCCCAGAATGGTGAACTGAGGGAGCTTGTGAAGCTCCTCGCCAGAATAGCTGCGGAAAAAGATTACAATGAGCTTCTCGAAACGAGCAAGACATCGTATGATGGGCCGGAAAAGAAAGGACCAGTATTATGATGAAAGTTGTTATCTACTCCCGTTTCTCGTCGGACATGCAAGATGAAAAATCTATTGAAGATCAGCAACGTACTTGCGAGGCGTTCGCTGCTTCCAAGGGCTGGACGGTAATCAGCTCCTACTCAGACCGGGCCATCTCGGGCGCGAGCTTGCTCAATCGCCCGCAGATGCAGAAGCTCTTGGAAGCAGCGCGCACTGGTTTGTTCGATATCGTGCTTTCGGAAGCGCTGGATCGCTTAAGCCGCGACCTGGGCGACACGGCGAGCATATATAACCAGCTCAAGTTTGCAGACGTGAAGTTGCACACGCTGAGCGAAGGCGAAATCACGGAAATGCATGTCGGGTTCAAGGGTACTATGAACTCGATGTTTCTGGATGAGCTTCGCCGCAAAACACATCGTGGCCTAGAGGGGCGTGCGCTACAGGGCAAGAGCGCGGGCGGCAAGGCATACGGGTACGATGTCGTTCGGAGCCTTAACGCCAGAGGCGAGATCATCACGGGCGATCGCCAAATAAACGCGTGCGAAGCCGACGTGGTACGAAGAATATTTCGCGACTACTGCAAAGGTAAGTCGCCGAAAAAGATCGCGCACGAGCTTAACGCGGAAGGTATCCCCGGTCCAACCGGCAAAGGCTGGGGGCCGAGCACCATCAACGGCAATCGTGACCGTGGCACAGGAATCTTGAACAATGAACTGTACGTAGGCCGTCAGGTATGGAACCGGTTGCGGTACGCCAAGGATCCGCGCACCGGAAAACGGGTCTCAAAACTCAATCCGGAATCGGATTGGGTTGTGGCGGAAGTGCCTGAATTGCGAATTGTCGATCAGGAACTTTGGCAAGCTGCTAAGGATCACCAAGCTACTCTTCAGCGCCGCCAGAGCCCTTGGGACAAACGTCGTCCGGTGCATTTGCTTTCTTACTTGCTGAAGTGTGGTGAATGCGGTGGCGGGATGTCCATTGTCTCGTCCGGGCGTTACGGCTGCTCTACGGCGCGCAACAAGGGAACCTGTAGCAACCGCACGACCATCGCGAAAGACGATCTAGAGGCTCGGGTTCTTGATGCCCTCAGAAATCGATTAATGGACCCAGAACTCACGAAGGTGTTTTGCGAAGAATATACGCGCCACTTGAATCAAGTGCGCCATGAGCGGAACGCTGCGAGGGCGCAACGTCAACGGCAACTCGCCAAGATCGAGCGCGAGATGGAGAAGACGTACCAGGCAATGCTGGACGGTGTTGCGCTGGACTTCGTGAAGTCCAAGTTCGAATCCTTGGAAGCGCAGAAATTGGAGGTAGAAGGCTTTCTCGAAGCGAACGAGGAAGCGCCGGTTTTCGTGCACCCAAACATGGCGCAGAGATACGCAACGGCCATACGTGACCTTATGGAATCGTTGAATGATGCAGAACATAGACAGGAAGCGGCCAAGACAATCCGTAGCCTGGTTGACGAGATCGTATTGACGCCCAATTCGGATCGGTCCGAATTGATCGCCGATATGAAGGGTGATCTCGCGGCTATCTTGAGCATGGCGAACGCGAAGGACGCCAAGCCCAGATCGCGCGATCAAATGAGTGAAACTGAAAGAAAGGAAATCGAGCGGGTTGAAAACCTGATCTATCCGTCTGAGGAGGATTCGGCACCTTGCATGCAGCCTTGCAAGGATAAGATGGTTGCGGGGGTAGGATTTGAACCTACGACCTTCAGGTTATGAGCCTGACGAGCTACCGGGCTGCTCCACCCCGCGCCAACGGGCTGTAGGTATACCCAGGCGACGGGACCCGCAAGAGGGGGCGCCGGAAAAATGTCATGTTTGCGGGACTGCGCGCGTGGGGAAGTGTTCCGGACCTCTATCGGGTGTTCTCATGGGGACGCTGTGTTAAGTCGTTGGTATTGTTCATTACTGCGCTAACAACTCTGAGGTACGAAGGGTTGTCCCGGGGCCGCAAGCCGTTCGGCGAACGGGTCTGTAGGGGCGACCCAATGCCCCGAGACGGGACAAGCTTTGCTGGGGGATGTTTGCCAGAAACTGACCTTGGCAGCCCGGCAAGTTGTGGAGATCACTCGGAAAACTCTGCGGTCTTCTCCAGGGAGTTTCGCAGGCACTGTCCGGGTTTGGCGATGATCTACTCTCCCACATCTTAAAGCACGCAATGTCATCCAAGCGTGGTTTAAGCGCAGCCAAAGCGTGCGTAGGCCGACAGGCGATTGCCTGCAATCGCCGAGAGGCGGCACTACGGTGCCTCTTTCACTCCCATAAGAGCAACTCCTTCATTACCGGTTCAATAGGTGGAGCCCAACGAAATCCTCCATCGTCTCGCGTCACATATCCCAAATCCCTCAATTCATTCATCAAATTCATGTGCTTGGGCGGAACCTGAAACCGTTGTTGCAGCGCGTGTCTGCCAAGGCCCGGTTCTTCATGATCTACCGCGTAGTTCAAATAGGATGCGATCATCTCGTCGTTTAACGGCCAATTCGATCGGTCGGACATTCGCACTCTGCGAATACACTCTTGCTCGCTTGGAACTGCGAAATACGGAGGGAAAAACGGTTTGCACGCCCGGGTTTCGCTCAATTGCCTGAACCGATCCACCGACAGTCCGTATTCAAGCCTGTCATCACCGAAATGCGCTGCCGCGGTCGACACACTCAACCGCCAGAGAACATCACAGGCGTGTTCGGTCACGCTCATTCCTATCGGGCTGACATAAATCTGACCGCCATATTCTATGGAGTTTCGATCAGCCTCCAGCGACCGGATCTTGGCCGCCAAATACCGGGTTACGATCTCGGCAAGTTTCAGGCTGGGGATTGAGGACATCGTTCGAGAGATACACAGGGTCTTACTAGGTTTGGCGATGACCTACTCTCCCACGTCTTAGGACGCAGTACCATCGGCGCTACGGTGCTTAACGGTCGAGTTCGGGATGGGATCGGGTGTTTCACTCGCGCTATGATCACCAAACCGAGAAAGACCCTGTCTTCCAAGTCAGTCCACCATGCGGTGTGCTGCTTTTCATCCAACCAGAGCTGGGCAGCCTGGCTTCTACTGGATCAAATCAAGCCTATCGGACAATTAGTACCGGTCAGCTGAACGCATTGCTGCGCTTACACCTCCGGCCTATCGACGAGGTCGTCTACCTCGGTCCTCAGGGATACCTTGTTTCGAGGGGGGCTTCCCGCTTAGATGCCTTCAGCGGTTATCCTGTCCGATCATAGCTACCCAGCACTGCCGTTGGCACGACAACTGGTCCACCAGTGGATCGTTCACCCCGGTCCTCTCGTACTAGGGGCAACTCCTCTCAAGTATCCTACACCCACGGCAGATAGGGACCGAACTGTCTCACGACGTTCTAAACCCAGCTCAC
>JASJCA010000089.1 GCA_030066215.1 Rhodobacter sp.
CTGGAACGCTTCCGCGCCGGCGAAACCGACGATCTCACCCTCGCCGCCCGCCCGCGCTGGCCGCTCGACACCGCGAGCCAGCCGATGCTCGGTGGCGGCAAACGCGGCGCCAAGGCATGAGCATCGCGATCCTCGGCGCCGGCGCCTTCGGCACCGCGCTCGCCATCGCCCTCGCCCGAGCCGGTTCACCCGTCACCCTCTGGTCCCACGACCCCAGCCACGCCGCCGAGATCCAGACCACCCGCACGAACACCCGCCGCCTCCCCGGCCCCACGCTGCCCGAGACCATCACCGCCACCGGGGACATCACCGACACCGCCGACGCTCACACGATTCTCGCCGCCGTCCCGATGCAGGCGCTCAGCGAAACCCTCTCCACCCACAAGACCACCCTGCAAGGCAAACCCATCGTCGCCTGCTGCAAGGGCATCGACCTCACCACCGGCCACGGTCCGTCGCAGATCATCGCCCAGACCCTCCCAAACGCCACTCCCGCCCTGCTCTCCGGTCCCAGCTTCGCCGCCGACATCGCCGACGGCCTGCCCACCGCCCTCACCCTCGCCGCGCCCACCGAAACCATCGCCCGGACGCTTCAAGAACAGCTCTCCACCGACACCCTGCGCCTTTACCGGTCCACCGACCTCACCGGCGTCGAACTCGGAGGCGCGCTGAAAAACGTCATCGCCATCGCCTGCGGCATCACCGTCGGCGCAGGGCTCGGCGAAAGCGCCCGCGCCGCGCTGATGACCCGCGGCTATGCCGAGATGTCCCGCTTCGCCACCGCCCGCGGCGCCCGATCGGAGACGCTCGCCGGCCTCTCCGGCTTCGGCGACCTGGCGCTGACCTGCACGTCGGAGAAATCCCGCAACTTCAGCTATGGCCTGGCCCTCGGCGCCCAAGGCTGGGCCGAGCCCACCGCCACCACCGAAGGCATCGCCACCGCCCGCGCGGTCGCCGCCATCGCCGAGGCCGAGCGCCTTGAGGTGCCGATCACCACCACCATGGCCGCGGTGCTCGACGGTGCGCTGACCGTTGCCGAAGCCATCGACCAGTTGCTGACCCGCCCGCTGCGCCCCGAATAGCCTTGGTCCCGCAGTCACCGGCTCCTTCATCTGGCCCGAAATATCCTCGGGGGAGCGCGAGGGGGCAGAAAGCCCCCTCGCCCCGGTCGGCTCGCGCAGCGAGACGAAATCCGTTTCCACGACACACGACCTCCGCTACCCTCCCGTCCAAGGGAGACCCGCGATGAACTACTGGCTCTTCAAATCCGAACCTTCCGCCTGGTCCTGGGGCGACCAGGTCGCCAAGGGTGAGGCGGGCGAGGAATGGGACGGCGTGCGCAACTACCAAGCGCGCAACCACATGCGGGCGATGAAGCGCGGCGACCGCGGGTTCTTCTACCACAGCCAGAAGGACAAGGCGATCGTCGGCATCGTCGAGGTGATCGCCGAAAGCCACCCCGACAGCACCACCGACGACGACCGCTGGGACTGCGTCGACATCAAGGCGGTGCAGCAGGTGGCGACGCCGGTGACGCTTCAGATGTGCAAGGCCGATCCGCGGCTCGCCGACATGGTGCTGGTCAACAACACCCGGCTCAGCGTCCAGCCGGTGACCGAGCCCGAATGGCGCGCCGTCTGCGCGCTGGCCGGGGTCGAGCCTTAGCCGCCCGGGCCGCCGATTTTCTGGAATTCTGCCGCAAAACTGGGCATAATTGGCCCACGAGAGAACAAAAACGCGAGCAGAAGGGACCCCGACCATGGAAATCCTCAACGTCATCGCCGCCGGCGTCGCGGCCTGGATCTTCGGTGCGGTCTGGTACATGGCGCTGTCGAAAAGCTGGATGGAGGCTTCCGGCCTGACCCCCGACAGCATCGACAGCAAAAACCCGATGCCCTACGTCGTCAGCCTGATCGGCGCCATCGTCACGGCCGGTATGCTGCGCCACGTGATGGAGCAGGCGGGCATCGACACGCTGCTGAAGGCGCTGATGACCGGCGTCGGCCTCGGCCTCTTCGTCGTCGTGCCCTGGATCGCCAACAACGTGCTCTACGGCCAGCGCGACAAACGCCTGATCTGGATGGACGGCGGCTATCCGGCCATCGGCATGACGATCATGGCCGTAGTGCTCTGGGCGTTCTGAGACGGCGGCCCACGGCCGTCGGGGCCGAACAGACGCACTGAAAGGCCGGCCCAGGTGTGCGTATTCTCGGTTGGCCGGATCGCGCATTCCTGATCCACGAGGACGCACTCCTATCAGGCAATTTCTCCCGCCATGGGTATTCGAGTGTCGTTTGACGGTACTTCGACCATGCCTCTCAAGGGCGGTGTCGTCCTAATCGATCCCAATATGCCGGTTGCCGAAAACACGCGAGCTGGGCTTGAGTCGCAGTGACCTCTGCTCACGCGGGCCGGTGCGCCTGCGGCGCTGTGAATCCGGCCTGCGCGAAACGCCAGTGGATTGCCATCGGGGTAGACGTCCGTCCCGGGCGCCGCCCGCGGATCGGCAGCACGATCAGCACGATGCTCAGGCCCAAAAGCGCAAGGCCCGCGAGTCTACGCCTGCTTGTGCGTTCGAGGAGGCCCCCCGCGTATCTCATTCTCTGGTGGTCTCACGCCTCGAACCAAACGCGGGTCGCGGGAGATCGGGCGGTTGATTGGGGCGCGGCGCCCGGCTGGGCGTCTTCCGAAGCCTCCGCTATCCAGAATCGCGGCAGGGCTGGGAAAAGCGGGTATTTCAGCGAAGCGATGCGTCCAATTCTGGAGCGGTCCATCCCTCGCGGCTCGCGCGCCGTCGGCGACCGCGGCCGTCTTGTCCGATCGCGCTCTGGTGCCGCTTGACGCCGCCCCGCGGCATGGCCCGAAATAAAATGGAGGGTCTCGACCCCATCGAGACCCTCCATCACCCCACGTGCTCCCTCAGCACCACACGTGTATCTGGAATAAGGTCTCGACCGTCCTGGCCTGTTGCAAAGCACATTAGGCCAATCGGCCCGTCACCGCAAGAAAATGCTGCCTAAAAACCGTTTCAATACAGTCGCATAGCGCTAACTGCCCATTAACCAAGAAACGCCCGCCCAGGCAAGCCGGCGGGCGTTTGAAACCGTGTCCAGGAACGTCAGCCGTAAACCGACTCTTTGCCGAAATGCTTGACCAGCATGTAGTAGACCACGGCCCGGTACTTGTTGCGCTCGGACCGCCCATAGGTGTCGATGACCGAGTTGATCGCGGCCATCAACTCGGGCCCGTCGGGCAGCGCCAGCTTCTTGATCAGGAAGTTGTTCTTGACGGTTTCAAGCTCGCTCTCTTGGGTCGCCGCCACGGTCGAGGCATCGGCGTCGTAGATCGCCGGCCCGCAGCCGATAGTGACCTTGGTCAACAGGTCCATATCCGGCGTCATCCCGCATTTGGTCCTCAAATCGTCGGCATATGTCGCGATCAGGTCGTCACGTTTTCCCATAAGTCCCTCTCCAAAGCTTTTCTGGGCCCGGCCGAAAGGCTTTGTATCCCCCAGCCTTGGGCGCGCACATTAGTCGCGAATGCAGGCGGCACAAAGGGGGAAAATTTGCGTTGGCCCATCAGGATTGCGGGTCGCGGGTCGCGGGGCGTGCTGCAGGCCGCCGCCGAGTGTGGTAGCCTAACCTAAGCGGACTGGTCTCGACGCGGGACCGCCTGCAGTGGGATGCCGATGGACAACTTCGACTGGACACACGTCACCGCCCTGGCCTGGCCGGTCGCCGTCGTCGTCATCGTGATCGTCCTGCGCAAGCCGCTGGCCCGGGCCTTGGCCGGAATGGCCGGGCGCGTGACATCGGTCGGCTTCGGCAAGTTCTCGGTCGAACTGGCACCGACCCAGCTGACGGCCTTGCGACCCGACCTGGTGGTCGACGGCGAGGACCTGGCCGGGCTGTCCTCGGAACGGGTGTTCAGCAGCAGCGCGATGAGCCTCTTCAAACAGCTCGCCAAGCGGTCCGGCGCCGACTACGTCGTCATCGACCTACGCGAGGGCGAAGCCTGGCTGACCTCGCGGCTTTTCATCTTCGCGGTGGTTCTGGGCGAGTTGCGGGGCATTCGCGCCTTCGTCTTCGTGTCGGTTCGGGACGGCGAGGCCGACCGGTTCGTCGGCATCGCTCGCCCGCGCGACATCGAGCGCCGGCTGGCCGCACGGTTTCCGCGCCTTGAGTCAGCGCTTTTCCAGGCGCGCTACGATCCGGAAGGCCACAAGAGCTGGCCCAACAAGAACGCCGTCGATCCGCCCGAGCTGCAGTCGCCTGCCGGCGCCGACACTTGGGTGGTGCAGTCGATCACCCACCGCTTCATCCACCGGGTGCGCCGCAAGACGCTGCCTAAGGGCGCGCGGCCCGGTGACTGGTTGGCCTTCACCGATCCCGACAAAGGCAAGATCCACGAAAACGCCCAGTGGCTGACGCCCTTGCGGCTTGACCGGCTCTTGGGCGATGCGCTGTCGCGCGCCAGCTTCCACGATGATCCAGACCTGCGCCCCGAGGCCCGCGCCGGAAAGGTCCTGCGCGCCTCCGGTGACTTCGTCGCCGCGGTCGACGGTGATAAGCGGTTTCTGGGCCTGATCGATCGGCGCGCGCTTCTGGAGAAACTCGCGCCGGACCTGTCGCGGCAGATCGAGGCCTGAGGCGGCCCGGCGCGCAGTCAGTACCGGTAGTGCTCTGGCTTGAACGGGCCTTCGGGCGCGACGCCGATATAGGACGCCTGGTCCGCCGACATCTCGGTTAGCTTCACGCCGATCTTTTTCAGATGCAGCCGCGCCACCATCTCGTCGAGCTTCTTCGGCAGCACGTAGACCTCGTTGTCGTACTCGTCGCCTTTGGTGAAAAGCTCGATCTGCGCCAGGACCTGGTTGGTGAAGCTCGCCGACATCACGAAGCTGGGGTGACCGGTGGCGTTGCCGAGGTTCAAAAGGCGCCCCTCGCTGAGCAGGATGATCCGGTCGCCGCCCGGCATCTCGATCATGTCCACCTGGTCCTTGATGTTGGTCCACTTGTGGTTCTTTAGCGCGGCGACCTGAATTTCGTTGTCGAAATGGCCGATATTGCCGACGATCGCCATGTCCTTCATCTCGCGCATGTGCTCGATGCGGATCACGTCCTTGTTGCCGGTCGTGGTTATGAAGATGTCAGCCGACGACACCGCGTCCTCCAGCGTCACCACTTCGAAGCCGTCCATCGCCGCCTGCAGCGCGCAGATCGGGTCGACCTCGGTCACCTTCACCCGCGCGCCCGCACCGCTCAGCGACGCGGCCGAACCCTTGCCGACGTCGCCGTAGCCGCAGACCACCGCGGTCTTGCCGGCCATCATCGTGTCGGTGGCGCGCCGGATGCCGTCGACGAGGCTTTCCTTGCAGCCGTATTTGTTGTCGAACTTCGACTTGGTCACGCTGTCGTTGACGTTGATCGCGGGGAACGGCAGGTGGCCCTTTTCCATCATTTTATACAGCCGGTTGACCCCGGTCGTGGTCTCTTCCGTCACGCCCTGAATCATGTGGCGCTGTTTCACGAACCAGCCGGGGCTTTCGGCCATGCGCTTGCGGATTTGCGCGAACAGCGCCTCTTCCTCTTCGCTGGTCGGAACGGCGATCAGGTCGTCCTCGCCTTCCTCGACCCGCGCGCCCATCAGCACGTAAAGCGTGGCGTCGCCGCCGTCGTCGAGGATCATGTTCGCGCCGCCCTCGTCGAAGTGGAAGATGCGGTCGGCGTAATCCCAGTATTCCTCCAGCGTCTCGCCCTTGGTGGCGAAGACCGGCACCCCCGCCTCGGCGATCGCCGCCGCGGCGTGGTCCTGGGTCGAGAAGATGTTGCACGAGGCCCAGCGGACGTCGGCGCCCAAGGCGGTCAGCGTCTCGATCAGCACCGCGGTCTGGATCGTCATATGCAGCGATCCGGCGATTCGCGCACCGGCGAGCGGCTTGGCCTCGCCGTATTCTTCGCGCAGCGCCATCAGCCCGGGCATCTCGGTCTCGGCGATGGCGATTTCCTTGCGGCCGTAGTCGGCCAGCGAAATGTCTTTGACGATGAAATCCCTGGGCATTTGCGGCAGGCTCCTGAGGCGTTCTTGCGGTTTCGCGGGCTCGTACCACCCATGTTCGGGCGAGGCAACCGGCGGTTCCGGTCCATTCGTCCGGGTTGTGCCGCACACTCGAATCCGGACTGGCACACGAAGGCTGCCCTTCGCCGGCGAAACCGCGTAACGGTAGCGCAGAGATGCGCAAAGCCCTGGTGTACACGGTCGACGAGAGAGAGGTCGCGCTGGCGCTGTTTTCGGCGCGCAGCGCGGCGCTGCTGCATCCCAACCGCGACTTCGACATCGTGATCGCGAGCCTGGCGCCGCTGCAGGTGCCCACGGAGCTCGCCCGTCTGGGGATCCGCAACGCCGTCGTCGACGCCGCCGAGGCGATGGCGGCCGAGCGGCTCAAGCTCGATTGGCTTCCGCTCGTTGCCTATCTGCGGCTCTGGCTGCCGAGCGCGTTTGCGGATCGCTACGACCGGCTGGTCTACCTCGACGCCGATACCTGCATCGTGGCACCGGGGCTGTCGCGCCTCTTCGACGTCGATCTCGGGCCCCATGTACTGGGCGCGGTGCTCGACAAAGAGCAATGGCTGGCGCCAGGCGAGCCGGTCTTGGACTTCGCGCAGCGCGGGATCGCCGTCGACCGGTACCTCAACAGCGGCGTGCTGCTGATCGATGTCGGGCGTTACAACGGCAGCGGCAGCCTCGGGGCGGTCTTGGACGTCCACCGCGCGGGCCGGCCGACGCTGTTTCACGACCAGTCGCTGTTGAATCTGGCGCTACAGGGGCAGTTCGCAGAGCTGTCGCCGCGCTGGAACTGGCAGTGGACGCATCGCTATCCGGCGCTGACGCGCCCCGCGCGGCCTTTCGTTCTGCATTTCGGCGGCCCGCCGAAGCCCTGGCACGCCCATGCCGAGCCGACCCGGCATCCCGCGGCGATCGTCGAGGCCTATGCCGAGTTCCTGACCGGCGTGGGCTCGCCGCTGGCATTCCAGACCGGGCGGCGGGGCGGGATGCGCGCGCCGCTCTACCGGCAACTGTCGAACCTGGTGGGCCACAAGGATGTCTGGCCGCGGTATCGACGGCTGATGCGGCGCGTGCCTGACCCGTTCACGGCCCGGCTCTGAGCACTTGTTCTGTCGGAAACGGAGCGCGGCTTAGCCCGGAACGCCCATTAGCACGAACCCGGGATCCTGCTGGTGCCAATTGGTGCCGCTGGCCATCACGCAGGAAATCCCGTCGGCGCGGGTCATCAGCACCGTCCAGGTCCCGGTCTCGGGCGCCGCCCAAACCTCGAGCACCTGGGCTTCGGACCGCAGGCCGCCGGCGGCGAGGCCTTCGCCAAATCCACCCTTCAACCGCTCGATCACCGCTTCGCGTGGGCCGCAATTCTGCTGGGCATGGGCCTGCGCCGCGCCCAGAGTGGTCGCGGCGAGGACGATCGCCAGCCCGTAAGTCGCTGTCTTCGTCAGCATCGCACGCTCCTTCTTCTCTCCGCCGCCGGAACCGCCGGCGGCACGTCGGTCCGGCCGCTGCCGGACATCTAACAGGTTGGCTTGCCGGCGCTCGCCTTCAACGCACGGTTTCGCACGCCTATGTGACGCGCTGAAACACGAGCCCAAAGTGGGCGGTCATTTGGGTGGCTGCGTTGGCGCGAGCTCGTCCGTAGCGGTTGATTGGCCGACCGTGGCCTAGAAGGTCTCAGCTGCGCCAAAGACCAGCGATCTTGGTCGCTTGCACCAATGGCGGGTAGCGATTTTGGCTTTAGCGGGTTCCGCGCCTGACCCCGTAGGGAAATTGTTGATCGGCGAGCAATTTCGCGTTTCGGCAAAGCGACGAGGGACAAGCCGAGGCCATCCTTGCCTCCTCAATGCAAGCCAATTTCCGAACCCGCACTAACCCGCCACCACTCCAGCCTCGGCAAAGGTCGCCATCCCCGAATGGCAAGCCACCGCCGCCTTCAGTACCCCCAACGCCACAGCCGCGCCCGACCCCTCGCCAAGACGCAGCTCCAATGCCAGGATTGGCGGTTTGCCGAGCCGCTCCAGCAACCGTCCATGCCCGGCCTCGGCAGAGCGGTGCCCTGCCACACAGTGGTCCAGCGCGCCTGCAGCCGACCGTTCCAAAACCGCCGCCGCCGCGCAGCAGATGAACCCATCGAGGATCACCGGAACCCGCAAGACCCGCGCCCGCAGGATCGCACCGGCCATCGCCGCCAACTCGCGCCCGCCCAACCTGCGCAAGACCTCGAAAGCGTCCCCCAAGGCGTCGAGGTGGTACGCCAGCCCGTCCCGCACGACCTGCGCCTTCAACGCCAGCCCGTCGTCATCCACTCCGGTGCCGCGCCCGACCCAATCTTCCGCCGGCCCACCGAACAGACCTGCCGCAATCGCCGCCGCCGCCGTGGTATTGCCGATGCCCATCTCGCCGGCGATCAGCAAATCCCCCTCTCGATCAACCGCATCCCATCCGGCGCGCATGGCCGCCACAAGCTCGGTGTCCGACATTGCGGGCCCGGCTGTGAAATCCTGCGTCGGACGCTCCAAGTCCAACGCCCGCACGTCGATCCGGGCTCCAAAGGCCTGCGCCAGTTGATTGATCGCCGCGCCGCCAGCTTGGAAATTCGCCACCATCTGCGCTGTCACATCTGCCGGAAACGCCGAGACGCCCCTTGCGGCCACCCCGTGGTTTCCGGCGAAAACGACCACTTGCGGCCGATCCAACCGGGGCCGGGCCGCCCCGCGCCAGCCAGCATACCAAACCGCCAAATCCTCCAGCCGCCCCAACGCGCCGGGAGGTTTGGTCAGCTGCCCGTTCCGGGTCGTCGCCGCGGCCAACGCAGCCGCGTCCGGTTCGGGCAAAGTTTCCAAAACCGCGCGAAACCCCTGCATGTCGGCCGGGCACTCCATCACCGCGCGTCTCCCTCGTTGCGTGACCCCGAATTTGTCCCTATCGCTTCGCCCATGGAAGGAACAGCGCGAAACGACCGCCCCGATGGCTGACCGGCCTCCGCATCTCGCGGTCCCCGGCGACATTGCCGAAGCACTCGCTTTGCTGACCAGACTACCGCTTCCGCACAGCCTGCCGAACCGAGGCGCCCGGGCTGCATGGGCCTGGCCACTGGCTGGGCTCGTCGTCGGGACGCTGGCCGCCGCCACCGGTTTCGTCGCCCTGGCCCTCGGCCTGCCGCCCGGCCTTGCGGCCGGTCTGGTCGTCGCGGCGAGCATCGCCGCAACCGGCGCTCTGCACGAGGACGGCCTCGCCGACACCGCCGACGGGTTCTGGGGCGGCTGGACCCGTGAACGGCGGCTCGAGATCATGAAGGACAGCCGCATCGGCAGCTACGGCGTTATCGCGCTGATCCTGTCGTTGGGCTTGCGGTGGGTGGCGGTCACCGCCCTGCTGACCGCCGGCTCCGCCATCGCCGTGATTGTCGCCACTGCCGTGCTGTCGCGCCTGCCAATGGTCCTGATCCTTCACGCTCTTCCCAATGCGCGGGGCGAGGGCCTTTCGGCACGGACCGGGCGGCCGGACTTCGCAACCGTGCTGTTAGCCACAGGCATCGCGCTCGCCATCGGCGGCATCGCGCTTGGCCCGGCCACCCCCGCCGCAATCCTGGTCTTGATCCTGTCGACCGTCGCTGTCGCTGCGATTATGCGGTCCAAAATCGGTGGACAGACCGGCGACACGCTGGGCGCCTCGCAACAGGTCGCCGAGATTTCTCTGCTCGCCGCTTTCGTCGCAACAGCGTGAAATCGCGCATCGGTCAAGGGAGCGCCAAGCACCCCGCACTAACGCGAATTATCGTTGCCCTGCGTCCTGAATTGACGATGTTCTATCGGCTTGGCCTTCGGGCCTTCGACGCGGAGATGGTTTCGACCGCCTGTTGAACCACGCGGCCTGGCTGGGAGATCACCCGTCGTGTGCCCACGGGCCCCGGGAGGCCAATGGCCTCAGCGGGGAGGGCTCGGCAATTGCCGAAGGCACTCCCACTCATTGGAAGGTACCGCGAACGAACGCCGCCGCCCGAGGGCGGCGGCGCAGGATAGCACGTCAGATCGGTGTCACGCCGCGCGGCTGACCAGCACCTCGCCGACCTGTTTCTGTGCGGCGATTTCGTCAGACCCCGACACGGCCGCAACCTCGCGCGTCAGCCGCTCCAAAGCGGCCTCATAGAGCTGCCGCTCGGAATAGCTCTGTTCGCGCTGATCGTCGGTGCGGTGCAGGTCGCGGACCACCTCGGCGATCGCGATCAGGTCGCCCGAGTTGATCTTCTGCTCGTATTCCTGCGCCCGGCGCGACCACATCGCCCGTTTGACCTTGGCCTTGCCCTTCAACGTGGTCATCGCCTTCGACACCACATCCGGGGACGAAAGCGAGCGCATGCCGACCTCGGTCGCCTTGTTCGTCGGGACCCGCAAGGTCATCTTGTCCTTCTCGAACGAGATCACGAACAGCTCAAGCTCGATACCGGCGATCTCCTGCTTCTCGATCGAGATGATCTTGCCCACCCCGTGCGCCGGGTACACCACGAAATCATTCGGGCGGAATTCCATTTTCTTCGTCTTGCTCATGCAGCGTCCTTCCTTGGAAGGTCCCCTCAGACCTTCGGCCCCCATCCAGAAACCCGCGACCCACCCGGGCGGCGGCACCATTTTGCGCCAAAAAGACCATCCTCAGGAATTACTCCCTGTGGGCGGCATTGGGTTTCCAGCGTCGATGTAATGAAAATATAGCAGAAAATTGCCGGATTTCAAAGCGCCGCAGTGCAGAGAGACTGTAAAATGTCCCCATTTCAGAGGATTGGCGCCAAAATCCCGTGCACAATGCGCCGGTTTCGACTGCGTCAGCCTTGCTGACGCACCGAATCGGGCGGTCTAGCCGCCTTCGCCGGGCGTCTCGGAGAAGTATTTCTCCAGCTTGCCGGTCTCGCCATCGTGCTTTTCGGCATCCGGCAGCGGGTCCTTCTTGGTGATGATTACGGGCCAGAGTTCGGAATACTTGCGGTTGAACTCGACCCATTTCTCGGTGTCGGGCTCGGTGTCGGGTAGGATCGCCTCTGCAGGGCATTCCGGCTCGCAGACCCCGCAATCGATGCATTCGTCGGGGTGAATCACCAGCATGTTCTCGCCCTCGTAGAAGCAATCCACGGGGCATACCTCGACACAGTCGGTATACTTGCAGTTGATACAATTGTCGTTGACGATGTAGGTCATGCGCGCGTCCGGGCCTCCTGGCTCAACGCTCTAGCTAGAACAGCGGCCAAGATCATTCAAGGCGGCCCGACCGCACGGCATCGGCCTTGCGGCGGTCCTTTTTGGTGGGCCGCCCGCCGCCATCGAATTTCGGAGCCGGCGGCGAGCGATCGGCGTCCGGCGTCAGATCCTCATAAAGCGCCTGCGCCTCGGGGGCAGGCCCCCGCCTTGTGCCGATGTCGAGGATCCGCACCACCCGGATCGTGCGGGCCTGAGGGAAGGTCAGCGTGTCGCCCGGGCCGACGGCGGCCGAGGCCTTTGCCACCCGCTGCGCATTGACCCGCACATGGCCGCCCGCCACCAGCCGCGTCGCCAGCCCGCGGGTCTTGAAGAACCGCGCATACCACAGCCATTTGTCGAGCCGGATCGTCGGGCGCGGAGCCTCCACCTCAGGATTTGTCCTTCAGCCCCATCAGCGCGGCGGCAAACGGATTGTCGGGGTCGATCTTGTTTTTCTTTGGCGGCCGTGCCTCGAAACTGCGCGGCGTCTGTGCGCTGCCCTGGGGCGGACGTTTGGTCTTTGGCTTGGCCTTAGGCTTGCCTTTGCCCTGCTGGGGACGCGGACGTCCGCCGCCGTCGCGTCGCCGGGCAAACCCGCCCCAGCGGAACGTGTAGAAAACCTCGATCTCGGGCCCCGCCTCGGCATCGTCGGCGTCTTCTCCACCGTCGGAGGCCTCGGCCGCCGCTTCGGACGCTCTCTCTTCCGCCACAGCCGCTGGCGCCGGCTCGGCAGTCACATCCGCCGCTTGCTCCGCCTCGGCCGCCGGCGCAACTTCCGGGTCGGTCGATGCGTCTGCCGTCGCCGGGTCGGCCGGTACGTCCGCCTCCGCGGCTGCCGGCTCGGCCTGCGCCCCCGTTTCCGGAGCGGCCTCGTCCGACACCTCGCCCTCCGCGGGCGGTTCGCCCGGCACCTCCGGCTGCTCCGCCGTTGCGCTGTCCCCAGCCACCTCCGGCGCGGGTGCGACGCGCTTCTTCTCGCGTTCGCCTTTTTCTGCCCGATAGCCGAGCCCGCCCATCAGATCGGCGAATTGTTCCAGCGTCATGCCGGTAATCGACAGCATGTCGGCCGTTGCCTCGAAGCCCACGCGGCTGTCTTCGGCACGCAACAGATCGGCCAGCCGCTCCAGCATGTCGATCCGGATCGCGCGCTCGCCGGCGGCGCGGTAGCCGGCCATGGTGTGGTAGGTCTCCGGCGCGCCTAGCGTTGCCGGGATCGTTACCAGACCCGGCGGTGGGCTTTCCGGGAACTCGTCCAAACCCTGGCTCAACGACCACAGCACCAGCCGCAGCCGCGTCGGCGCGGGCTTCAACAATAGCGGCATGAAGATCGTGAACTGGCCGAACCGCAGCCCGTGTTTGCGTAGCGCCCCGCGCGCCTCTTGATCCAGGTCCTTGACATCGCCCGCCACCTGGTCGCGCGGCAACACGCCCAGAGCTTCGACCATGCGAAACGCGAACCCGCGCGCCAACCCGGTCAGCGCCTCGTCCCGTTCCAGGGTCACCAGCGGCTCGAACAGCGTGGCCACCTTGCGGTCGATGAAATGTTGCAGCCTTCGGGCGACCTTCTGCGCCACATCCGCGCCGGCCTCGTCGTCGACGAAGGCCTCGGCCACAGGCTTCATCGGCCCGGCCCCGGCGACGAGCTTGCCCACGGCATGCTCGCCCCACATCAGTCCGCCTTGATCGGTGAAGTCGATCTCGGTGTCCGGCGCGTTATAGAATCGATCGGCGCGCAGGTGGAATTCGGGCTTCAAGGCCTGCAACGAGGCCTGGCGCAGGGTCTTGGCCTCGTCCGGGCCGGCGCTTGCGTCCTGGCTGAATCGGAAGCCTTCCAGCCGGCCTACGAACTGACCTTCGACGCTGACCTCGCCTTTGTCGTTCACCTCGGCCACCAGGCGCTCCTTCTGCTTGAGCCGGCGAAGCAGCACGGACGTCCGCCGGTCCACGAATCTCTGTGTCAGCGCGCCGTGCAGGGCGTCCGACAAGCGGTCTTCTACCGCGCGGGTCGCCCCGCGCCAATGGCTTTCATCGTCGACCCAGCCCTTGCGTTGCGCGACGTAAGTCCAGGTCCGGATGTACGCCAACCGTTTGGACAGGGTGTCGATGTCGCCGTCGGTGCGGTCGATGCGCCGGACTTGGGTCGCAAGCCAATCATCGGGGACCCGGCCGAATTCGTGCAGATCCTTGAAGATCCGCTCTAAGAGTCCGGCATGTTCGGCGTGGCTGATGCCGCGGAAATCCGGAATCCGGCAGACGTCCCAGAGCAGCTTTACCGCTCGCGCGTCGCCGCAGCGTTCACGCACCTCGCCCAGTTCGGCCAGCGATTTCAGCGCCATCAGGTCGTCGGCTTCGCGCGCGCGGGTCAACCAGATGTCCTGGGTTCCGGCTTCGAGCGAGGCAATCAGCGCGTCGATCGACCCGAACGCCAGTTGCGCGTTGCGCCACTGCAGCTTTTTCAGCGGCGCAAAGCGATGCTCGGTGATCGCTTGCGCCACGCCGTCGTCGAGCGGCCGCGCCTCGCCAGTGACACCAAAGGTGCCGTCGTTCATATGCCGCCCCGCGCGCCCGGCGATCTGCGCCAACTCGTTCGGTGCCAGGTCGCGCATCCGCCGGCCGTCGAACTTGCGCGTGGAGGAAAACGCCACATGGGTGATGTCGAGGTTCAGCCCCATGCCAATGGCGTCGGTGGCGACCAGATAATCGACCTCGCCGTCCTGGTACATCTGCACCTGGGCGTTGCGCGTGCGCGGGCTAAGCGCCCCCATCACCACCGCCGCCCCGCCCTTCTGACGGCGCAGAAGCTCGGCAATGGCGTAGACCTGGTCGACCGAGAACCCCACGACGGCCGACCGCGGCGGCATCCGGCTGAGCTTTTTCTCGCCCACATAGGTCAGCGTCGAAAACCGCTCGCGGCGCAGGAACTGCACCCTCGGCACCAGCGCTGCGATCGCCCCGCGCATGGTGTCCGAGCCCAGAAACAGCGTCTCGTGGGTGCCGCGAGCCCCAAGCAGCCGGTCAGTGAAGACGTGGCCGCGCTCGGGGTCGGCGCAGAGCTGGATCTCGTCGACGGCCAGGAAATCGGGGCCGATGCCGTCGGGCATCGCCTCGACGGTGCAGACCCAGTATTGCGTCCGCTCCGGCACGATGCGTTCTTCGCCGGTGACCAGCGCCACCACCGAGGGCCCGCGCAACCCGACGATCTTATCGTAGACCTCGCGTGCGAGCAGCCGCAGCGGCAGCCCGATCACGCCGCTGCGATAGCCCAGCATCCGATCGATCGCGTAATGCGTCTTGCCGGTATTGGTCGGGCCCAGGACCGCGGTGATCCTCGACTGCTCGGCCATGTCCCTGCCCTTGTTCGTTAAAGCCGGACGCCCCCGGTCTGTTGTTCCAGCCTCTCGATGGCGTCCTTTAGTTCAGGCCGGTGGGGATGTATAGCTTGCAGGACCCGCCAGGCCTCCAGCGCGTCGTCGTCATAACCCATCTCCTGCAGCATCACCGCAAGGCCGGTGATCGCCGCGAAATGGTTGGGGTTCAACGCCAGCGCCTGGCCGATATCCTGCATCGCCGGCCCGTACATCTTCTTGTGGAAATACGCCGTCGCACGCGCGTTCCAGCCCTCTGCGAAGTCCGGCGCGTGGTCGATCAGTGCGGTCAGATGTTCCAGCGCGGTGTCATAGTCCTCGTCCTCCAGCGCCTTCTGCCCGCGCTGCAGCAGCAGATCCATCGCCGGCGAGCCGGATTTCGACCACTCGGACCGGATCCGGCGTTCCAGCGACTGCCAGTTCTCGGTCTCCGGATCGGACAGTTCGGCCATCATTTGGTTGAGATCCGCCGCCTCCCCTTGCGGCTCTGCCACCTCCTGCGCGACGGCCGAGAGGGAAATCGACGCCAGCACGGCGCCCGCCGCAAGGATCGGTTTGAAGCTGGCTAAGAATGCGCCCATAACGCGATTGTAGCGTTCCTGTGGCGGATTGCGAGACCCCGCAGGTCAAAATGATGGGAGCTGAGGGCATGAGCGACGTAATCGAATCGGCAGTTGCGGCACTGAACGACAAGATCGGTGGCGGCTTCGACGGGTTGGCGAAATTCGTCATCGAGGGCGAAGGCGCAATCATGATGGATGCCGGCGGCGCGCGCGCCGGCGACGAAGAGGCCGACGTGACGCTGACCGCGGATGTCGACACCTTCAAGGGCATCCTCGACGGCGACACCAACCCCACCGCGGCGTTCATGACCGGCAAGCTCAGCGTCGACGGCGACATGGGGATGGCGATGAAGCTGGCCGCGCTGATGGGCTGAGGTGTACGGTCCCGCGCCTTTCTACGCCGACGTCGCCGACGGCCCGCCGGGGGCCGAGGCGGAATGGCTGACGGCGCGGGACGGCGTACGCCTGCGGCTGGCCCATTGGCCCGGAGGCACCAAGGGTACGGTGCTGCTGTTTCCCGGCCGAACCGAGTACATCGAGAAATACGGTCCCACGGCGGGCGAATTCGCCCGGCTCGGCTACGGCATGGCCGCCATCGACTGGCGCGGCCAGGGTCTGGCCGACCGCGCGCTCGACGACCGCAACACCGGCCACGTGATGCATTTCCGCGACTACCAGATGGACGTCGCGGCGATGCTCGACGCAATGGGGGCCCGCGGCCTGCCGCAGCCCTACTATCTGGTCGCCCATTCCATGGGCGGCGCCATCGGTCTGCGCGCGCTGATCGAGGGGTTGCCGGTCCGCGCCGCAGTGTTCTCGGCGCCGATGTGGGGTATCGCCATCACAGGGCTCTTGCGCCCCGTGGCCTGGAGCCTGTCCTGGGCGTCGCGCAAGATCGGCCTCGGCCATGCCTACGCCCCCGGCACGAGGCCTGCGACCTACGTGCGCGAGGCCGCCTTCGACGGCAACGTGCTGACCCGCGACCGGGCGATGTTCGACTGCATGCTGACCCAGGTGACCGAACATCCCGACCTGGCGCTCGGCGGCCCCAGCCTGCATTGGCTCTACGAGGCGCTGGTCGAGACCCGCGCCATGGCCCGCGAGCCCTCGCCCGCGGTGCCGGTCCTGACCTGGCTGGGCAGCCACGAGCGCGTGGTCGACACGGCCCCGATCCGTGACCGCATGGCGCGCTGGCCCGGCGGCCGGTTGGAGCTGGTCGATGGCGCCGAGCACGAGGTACTGATGGAGACGCCGGAAACCCGCGCCCGCATCTTCGCTGCCATCGCCGAGCACTTCGCCGCGCACCCCTAGACCGGGCCGCAGCACCCCGGCTTCAGGTCACCCCGCAGCGCCGGGCCTTATGCCGTTTCTCCGCGGAGGCCCGCAACCGCCGCCCGGGCGCCGTTCAGCATCCACGACTGTTCGGAGGCGAAGAAGAACACCGTCATCCCGAACGCCGCCCAGTCCTTCGCCTTCGCCGCATCGGGCAAGAAGCTCATATAGGCCTTGCCCGCCGCCTGCGCCGCCGCGCCGACGTCCTGCAGAGCCGTCATCAGTTCCTCCGAGCTCTGATCGGTCTTGCCATAGGCCACCGACAGATCCGCCGGCCCGATGAACAGCCCATCGACTCCATCTACGGCCGCGATCCCGGCCGCGGCCTCGACCCCCTCGGGCTCTTCGATCTGCGCGATCACCACCGTTTCATCGCCGCTCTGCGCCAGCAGATCCGGCATCGCCCGCGTTGTGAACCCGGCCCAACGCGTGGACCCAGCATAGCCCCGCCCGTGATGCCCGAACCGCGCCGCCCGGGCGACCGCTTCCGCCTTCTCCACCGAATAGACATGCGGCACCACCAGCCCCGCCGCGCCGGAATCCAAGGCCTGCAGGATATTCTCCGCCGACCCCGAGCCGACCCGCACCAGGGCCGGAAAATCCAGCGCCCGCGCCATCGCCAGACAGGCGTCCATCCGCCCGCGGTCGAAGGGCGCGTGCTCGGCATCGAGACAGACGAAATCGAGCCCCGATAACGCCAGCACCTCGACGAGCTCATAGGCCGGCGTCTTCAGAAACGTCCCCGCCAGCACCTCGCCCGCCAGCATCCTCTGCCGAAACCCGCCTGTCCGCATGACCATCTCCCTGACCGGTCCTGCACGACGCTAACCCGGCGACGCGCACAAAGCCAACGCTCCCCGCCTTCTTGTCGTCGAAAACACTCATTCGCCGCCACACCCGGCGCCGCACTTTCCACAATGCGGCGCCTCGCCCCTGGCCGAAAGAAAAGCCGCGCGGCAGCGCGACATCCAGATCACCGCCCGCGGTTCAAATCTCGATCCGGGCGAAGGCGTCGCGCAGGGCCTGGCTCCAGGCGTTCGACATTCGCTGAAACCCCTCGTCTTGCGCTTCGATCCGCCGGTCGTAGGTCACCCGGCAGGCGTCCTTCTGGATCACCGCAAGATCCAACGGCATGCCCACCGATAGGTTAGACCGCAGGGTCGAATCCATCGATAGCAGCACGGCCTTCTGCGCCTCCGCCAGAGACGTCCAAGGCCGCACCACCCGATCCAGGATGGGCTTGCCGTATTTGTGCTCGCCGATCTGCAGAAACGGCGTGTCCGGCGTCGCCTCGATGAAAT
>JASJCA010000090.1 GCA_030066215.1 Rhodobacter sp.
GGCTTTGGCGGGCATTGCGACGCCCAAGGCGGCGTTGCGGCGGGTGACTTGAGACCCGGCCTCCCGCCAGCTCAAAGGAGAGTCCGTCGGTTGGTTTCTGACCTCGCGCGGTTGGGTCACGGTGCATCGGTGGTGCCCTGTAAATGGCAACGTAAGCCGGCAACCGCACCAGATCTGAGTTGGCCTATCAGCATCCCTTGCTCTTCGGTCTACGCGGCCTCCAGCCGCTTCTCGACCATTGTCGTGAACGCATCGGTGATCCGATGGTCCGACGGCAGCTTGTAGGGAAAGTTTGTCCCATGCTCGAAACTGTGCCGCATTGCCGGGTTCAGCTCGTAGATCAACAGACGGCCTTCGCTATCCACGTTGAAGTCCATGCCGAACCACTCCAGCCCGACCATGCCCGCGATCTCATGCAATCGGTCCGCATTCGTGGCTCCCACATATGAACGCCAATCCGCCAGATACCGCATTTCTTCGTCCAAAAGCGCAGGGTCCTTGGCCATCACCTCCATCCGGTTGTCGCCGCGCACGTTCCAGTGATGGTCCAGGTGACAGACGACCGGATAGAACTCACCGTCGATCCAGAACAGTCGCATCTTGCGGAACATCCGGCCCTGCCACAGCTCTTCGATATAGCGGACGATGTAATGCTCGCCGGTGAGCCCATCCCCCACCGCCGCCGCCAGTTCGGCCCGGCTGCGCACCCGCGCTGCCTTGCGCGCCGTCTGGCCGCCCGCCCGACGGATGATCACCGGCGCCCCGTCAAGGCCGAACTCCGCCAGCTTTGCCGCCACTTCATCGATCCCTGCCTTCTGGAACCACGCCCGGTACGTTTCGGGAAACCGCACGCCCGGCAGCGGATCGAACCGACGGAAATTGCCGTCTCGGGTCAATTTCAGCACATGCTCCGGACGGTTGATCACCCGCGTTTCCGGATGACGCTCAAGATAGGTGATCAACGTGGTTAGGCTTTCGCCCTCCAGATCCGGGTCGGCGATCGTGTTCAGCATCACGCCATGTTCCGGCACGACGCCCGGACGCAGGATATTTTCCCCGGCGATCGTAAACCGGTGCACCGAGTACGCGGGCTCGCGCAGCAGGAACTTGGTGGTGAAATGGCCGCCGCGGAAGGTGGTCTTGATCCCTTCGCGCTCGGACCGCGCCGCGATCAGCCGGGTTTTCGAAAACCCACGCACGCTGAGCAATGCCGCCTTGATCCGCGGCGCCGCTTGCAGCCGCGAGCGCACCGGGTGGCGCTGGAAATAGCGGATCATCGCCTCGCGACCGGCTGCGTCTCGGCCGATCTGCATCGTCAGCGCCGCATAGAGCCGCACCGCCTTGTAGTGGCTGTCGTCGAGGCGCATCGCGGCCGACAGCTTCTCGACCCCGGTCGCGCCGTCACCACCGAGCAAGTCCTGAACGGCCCGATGGTAGAGCCTTTCGGCCCGGTCCGACGAAGTTGCATTTGCCGCTCGTGCTTCCATGGTCACAGGGTCTACCCGATTGCCCGCCTCCGTTGAACCGGCCTATATCCCGGGAGCCCGGCAATTCTATGGCGGTCTAAGCCCGCGATCGGAACCTTGGCCAGATCGGCAGTTGCAGCATTGGCGACTTGAACAGCCGTGACCAGCGGTTCGCCGCCCGTTCCGGCAGCCGCGCGCGCAAGAGCTCCAGCGGCAGGGCGGGCCTACGACGAATCAAATCGAGGTAGAGGACAAAGAGTCCCGGGCGCAAATAGGCTGACCAATGACAGACCCGTCGTACGGGCGGCGGCACGCGATAACCGAGCTCGGCCAGGACGCTGCGCACCGCCGGGCAATCCATCTGAAGGTCGAGCCAATTTCGGGCATCCTGGCCGAGCCCCGCGCCTAGAGCGCAATCGCTACGCTTGGGCGCCCGGACGAAGCCTTCCAACAGCTTGTCGAACAGATCGTTCTCGCGGCTGGTGACGTTGATGAATTCTGCCCCGCGTCCCGCCGGCATGGCCAATGCAGCGACCGCAGTGCTTTGAAATTCCGCCGCCGCCAACAGCACTATGCGCCCGACCGAGCCTGCCGGCGCTTGAGGCAGCGCAGCCAAGGCGACGCGCGCGCCGAGGCTGTGGGTCAACAGGTCGACCGGAACCTTGCGTAACGCCTGCACGCGGCCGATCAGCTCAGCCAATGCGGCACCCGCCGCCGCTGCGCTGGCCCAGGCCTGCCATATCGATCCGCGCGCCTCCCAACCGAAGGCGATCGCCAGCCCCTCGTCCCGCTTGCCGCGCCCGAAGCCCAGATGCCGAGGCCAGGAGATCGCCTTCCAACAGCCCTTTCTCGGGCGTATCGACAGGATATGTCGGTGCGGGCAAGTATCTGAATTGGTTGGGGAAAATCTATAGCCATGGATCATCACCACCACCGGTGCGCCGTCCGGTAGGACCATGAGCTGTTCTGAAAGTGCGGCGTGCAGATCGCCACCGCCGTGGAGCACCGGACGGTCCATTTCTGCGTTGATCCTGAGCAGCGGCATATCCCACACCCCACAACATCTTGTGGCCGTCCCTTCGCAAAGACATACGACAATTCGGTGAAGAAGCGGTTACACCACCGTGACGGTGTTGACCCGTTGCCGGAATACTTCTATCCACAGCTCCGTGGCGATTTGTTCACCGGATTGCGGGCCACGTTAAACATGCCGCTAAAGAGGTCTGGGACGAACCCCCGGCGCTCTCGCGGTGGGGGTTTTTTTTGCTGCGTTGAAGGAGGCGCGAGGCATGGGCAACAACTGGAAGACGCGCACCAAGCTCGTCCACGAAGGCATCCGCCGCAGCCAGTACGGCGAGGTGGCAGAGGCGCTCTTTCTGACCCAGGGCTTCGTCTACGACAGCGCCGAGCAAGCCGAGGCGCGTTTCATCGAGGCCGGCGACGACGAGTTCATCTACGCCCGTTACGGCAACCCCACAGTGCGGATGTTCGAAGACCGCATTGCTGCGATCGAGGGCGCGGAAGATGCCTTTGCCACCGCCTCGGGGATGGCCGCAGTCAACGCCGCCCTGATGTCGACTCTAAGGGCTGGCGACCACCTGGTCAGCGCCCGCGCGCTCTTTGGATCCTGCCTGTATATCGTCGAAGAGATCCTTCCACGCTTCGGTGTCGAGGTCACATTGGTCGACGGCACCGACCTCGATCAGTGGCAGGCAGCCATCCGCCCGGGAACCAAGGCGGTGTTTTTCGAAACGCTGTCGAACCCCACGCTAGAACTCATTGATATCAAGTCAGTTTCCGACCTTGCCCGTGACGTCGGCGCCACTGTCATCGTTGACAACGTCTTCGCCACGCCGATCTATTCGCGTGCCTTCGAACTTGGCGCAGAGGTCGTCGTCTACTCCACCACGAAACATATCGACGGACAGGGTCGCTGTCTTGGAGGCGTGGTGCTCGGCACCCGCGATTATATCCGCAAGACGCTGGAGCCGTATCTGAAGCACACCGGCGGCGCGATGTCACCGTTCAACGCTTGGGTGATGCTGAAGGGGCTCGAGACGCTCGACTTACGCGTGCGCGCCGCCACGGCTTCCGCTGCGGCTTTGGCAGATGCGCTTGCGGGCCACCCCAAACTCGCCCGCGTGATCTTTCCGCACCTTCCGTCGCATCCACAGCACCGCCTCGCCAAGGCGCAGATGGCTGCGGGCGGGACCATGCTATCGATCGATGTGAAGGGCGGGCAAACGGCGGCGTTCAAGGTGCTGAACGCGCTGAAGATTTTCACGATTTCCAACAACCTCGGCGATGCAAAAAGTATCGTGACGCACCCCGCGACCACAACCCATCAGCGCCTCGGCGAGGATCAGCGCTCTGCGCTGGGCATCACCCCCGGCCTGATCCGGATCAGTGTCGGAATTGAGGACACCGCCGATCTGCTCGCGGACCTCACTCAAGCGCTCGACCGCGCGTGACCCGGATCCGGCGCTACCGCTCCGCGGACGCCGGCGCTCTGGCCGAGATCTTCTTCAGGGCAGTGCATGAGGGCGCGCGGACCAAATACACCGAGGAGGAACGCCAGGCTTGGGCGCCGACGCGGCCGAGCCCCGAGGATTGGGCGCGCCGTCTCGACGGTCTGATCACCTTCGTCGCCTTCGAGTCGGGCTCTCTGGTCGGCTTCATGTCCCTGCGCTCTGACGGCTATCTCGACCTGGCGTTCGTGCTGCCCGAATGGATGGGGAAGGGGGTCGCCGACGCGCTTCTACGGTGTCTCGAATCCGAGGCACGCCGGTGCGGGATCGGACTCTTGACGACCGAGGCCAGCCATCTCGCCCGCAGCTTCTTCCTGCGCCACGGATGACGCCAGGTGGCTTCGCGGAATGCGGAACGGAACGGCGTTAAGCTTCTGAACTTTCAAATGGAATTTCCGATGCCGCCGAATAGGAACGCGCCGTAATCACCCGATGAAAGACAACCTAGGCTCGAGTTTCACGGGCCGGATTAACCAATTGTTAAATGATCCGGAAGAAACCGGGGGGCGTAGAAGGTCCGGACTTAAGTTGGACACGCGGGGCAGCGCACCTATTTGAGGCTACCGCGACAGGACGAGGAAAAATCGAGATGAACATCCACACGCCGATCACCGACCGTCAGCCTGATCGCGAGGACGCGGCGCGTGCGTTGTCCCTGTTGCGTAATTGGGCGCGTGACGCCGACGAGACCGAGATCCAGACGCTCGACCCGGTGATCGCGCGGCTTCTTGGAACCGCGACGTCGACCTACCCTGTGCTGGCCCGCGAATACCCCGAGAGCTTTTTGGTCGACGAGACCTACAAGGCCTCGATGCCCGACCTGCAGAACGGCCCCACCAGCCTGATCAAAGGCGCAAAGACCCAGATCCAGCACGTGGGCATCTCGAACTTCCGCCTGCCGATCCGTTACCGCACCCGCGACAATGGCGACCTGACGCTCGAGACCTCGGTGACCGGCACGGTCAGCCTCGAGGCCGAGAAGAAGGGCATCAACATGTCGCGCATCATGCGCAGCTTTTATAAGTACGCGGGCGAGACATTCAGCTTTGAGGTGATCGAGCGTGCGCTCGACGCCTACAAGACAGACCTGGACTCGTTTGATGCCCGGATTCAGATGCGGTTTTCGTTCCCGATGAAGGTGCAGTCGTTGCGCTCGGGGCTCGAAGGCTACCAGTATTACGACATCGCCCTGGAACTCGTCGAAAAGGACGGCGTGCGGCAGAAGATCGTGCATCTGGACTACGTCTATTCGTCGACCTGCCCGTGCTCTCTGGAACTCTCCGAACATGCCAGACAGATGCGCGGTCAGCTTGCCACGCCGCATTCACAGCGCTCGGTCGCACGGGTGTCGGCGGAGGTCGTCGAGGGCGAGGACTGCTTGTGGTTTGAGGACCTGGTCGAGATGTGCCGCGACGCGGTGCCGACCGAGACCCAGGTGATGGTCAAGCGCGAGGACGAACAGGCCTTCGCCGAACTCAACGCCGCCAATCCGATCTTCGTCGAGGATGCCGCTCGGCTCTACTGCCAGCAATTGCAGCGCGACCCGCGGGTCGGCGACTTCCGCGTGATCGCGAGCCACCAGGAAAGCCTGCACAGCCATGATGCCGTCAGCGTGCTGACCGGCGGCGAGACCTTCGCCCAAGCAAGCCTCGACCCGCGGCTCTTCGACACGCTGTTCCACGTCGGTTGATCCACCACTCACTCCCCGGCCGGTAAACCGGCAGCGCCGCCCCGACTTTGGGGCGGCGTTTTGGTGTTTTGTCGAAGCTTAGTGGTGTTGAGTGCCGGCAGCCGAGAGCGTGGTTTGCTCGTTGGGGACTGGCACGTGTTCGTCGGGTGGGCAACGCGGCCTTTGGGTCATGCGGCGGGACGAGGGAGCTGCTTAAGGCGGCCGGTCCTTCGACCCGGGGTCCGCGCGTGTCGATAGAGGGCACCGATGGGCCGGCAATTCGCCACCCCTCCGCCGCGGGTGGGTGATGGGCACGGTGGGGCTGCGCTCATTGAGTCCGTGCCACGAGCGTCTCGTGGATATTCGCTCCAGGCCAAACCTCGCCAGCCGCGTTTTGATGGAAATCGTCCCCGAGCAATGGCGGGTGCGCGGCGTCGGCTGTTCATATGTGCGGGGCTCTGGCGCCCTCGGGGGGGCAAAACCACAGTTTGGCATCGCCCCGGGTTTGACGCCATTCTTGCGTCCACATCGCATCTTTCTAAGTCAAGACCGCCTGCTGGCCGGCGCCATCAGGCGTGTCTTGCACCTATCCATGGCGTTTCGGCGTCTCGCCGGGCCGTCGACGCATCTTTCTGAAGGCGACGATCCGACGGGCACAAGATGCTGGGCAGATGGTCAATGCGTCAGAAGCCGCGCTTCAAATGACTTTAGTGCCGGATAGGCGGAGGGGCCGTAGGCGCCATAGTCATGCGCAAGTTCCGGAAACAGTGACAGGATTTCGTTTCTTTGGCCCCGGTGCATACCGGTCAGGCCGACCGCGCCAGGGTGCAGGCTTTCGACCGGCGCGCCTTCGGCAAAGACGATCTGATGATCGTCGAAGAGCAGGTGGACATAATCTATCTCTCCCCCCGGCCGACGGCGCACGCGGCTATCGTCGATCAAATCGCGCGCCGCGACCAGCACGGCTGGCTCGCCAAAGAGAAGTTCGGCCCGCCAGCCGGTCACCAAGACCCGGTGCTGCGGCGAGAGCCAGAGCGGACGGGTATTGCCCAGAACGCCCTGGTCGATGCGGACCGGGGCGAAGCGCCCCTCGGCGGCAACCCGTCGCGCGCCAGTCCAGCGCAGGGGCTGCGCCCCGGCGTCGCGGGTCGTCACTTGGTCGCCAGGCGCCAGCTGTTCGACCCGGCGCGGGCCGGCCGGCGTCAGAATCCGCGTGCCGCGGCGAAAGCAGATCACGTCGACATAGGGCTCTGAACTGGACACCCCGTCGTCGCTATCGGCGGGGGCGCCGTCGCGACCGGAGACCACCGTAAAGCTCTCCCCGACGAACGGGTCGTCGCCCACCTGGTAGGCGATGCCGACATTGTCGGGTCCGAGCCGCACGACATAATACTCGTTGCCGTTTCCATCGATCATCGAGAACTCGTTCTGCACCACGGTGCCCACAGGATAGGTGGTGCTGCCGACGGTGACAGGCGCGGCCAATGTTTGAGGGCCGCCGGTTTCGACATAAGCGTCTTCGAAATCGTCGTCGTCGTCGTCGATTAGGATCTCGATCGGTGTGCCGCCGTCGAAGGTGAATTGCGCACCGGAATAGTCGCCGGAGACATAGGTCGCCGTCGTGAGATTCGAGATCGGGTTGGGAACCGTCGTGTAGTTGGCGAACTCCCAGATGACGATCTTTTTCGGCATGACACAGCCCACCTTCACGCGCGCGGACACATGTCTCCGGCGCTTCACGGGCACCGGTAGAGCAGCCGATCCCGACGCCGACGCGGTGGGATTGGTTCCATTTTTGGGAAAATTCGTGTCGAATGTGGTGATTGTCCTTGACCCGGTGCGGCGGTTTGTTGCGCCTGCCGGTCGGCGCGCTTAGACCCGGGCGCGATGGACGTCTGGCTGAACCCGGTTCTCGCCCCCACGGGCACCTACGACCTGATCCGCTTGGGCCGCGACGGGGATGGCGGGTATCTGGTCGATCCGCGCTCGGTGATCGGCGCCGAACGGCTGATTTCGTTCGGGATGAACGACGACTGGAGTTTCGAAGAGGCGTTCCGGGCGATGAACCGGGTGCCGGTCGATGTTTACGACCACACGGTCAGCGCCGACATCTTCTTTCGCCAGGCCTATCACTATCTGTTGCGGCTTGACCGGCCGGGGCTGTTTTTCGACCGGTTTCGGGTCTGGCGCGCGTATAGGCGGGCGTTTCGCGGCGAGATGCAGCACCATAAGACGGGCATCGGCTATCGCCATTTGCGGATGCTCGACCTCGATATCGTGGTCGAGCGGCTCGGGGCGGCGGAGGCGCGGCTGTTTCTATCGGTGGATATCGAGGGCTGGGAATATCGAATCCTGGACCAGCTCCTTGCCCATGCCGGCAAGCTGGAAGGTCTGGCCATCGAGTTCCACGATTGCGACCTGTTGATGCCCAGGATCGAGGCGTTCGTCGCTGCCTTGCCTTTGAACCTCTGTCACGTCGCCGCAAACAACACCGCCGGGGCCGACCCGGCCGGCACGCCGCTGGCACTGGAGCTGAGTTTTACCCGCCATGACCCGCAGGGCGCGGGGCGGCCGGCCTTGCCGCACGCGCTCGACCAGCCCAACAACCCGGCGATGGAGCCGCTGACGATCCGATTCACCGACGCGGAGGACGGGCGCGCTTGACAGGCCCGGGCCGCGCGGCCAAGCCTCGCCCCATGTTCGACCTGCGCCCCGTGGGATACGTCACCGGCCTTCTCGTCGCCGCCCTGGGCGCCACGATGCTGTTGCCGATGGCCGTCGATCTCTACTACCGCAACGGCCACTGGGCGGTGTTTCTGGAAAGCGCGATCCTGAGCGGGGTCGTCGGCGGGCTGACGGCGGTCGCCTGCGCGAATGGGGTCAAACAGCGACTGTCGATCCAGCAGACCTTTCTGCTGACCACGGGCGTTTGGCTGATGCTGCCGGTCTTTGGCGCGATCCCTTTCGTGCTGGCCGAACCGAACGCCCGTCTGGTCGACGCCTTCTTCGAGGCGATGTCGGGGCTGACCACCACCGGGTCGACCGTCTTCGAGCGTCTCGAAACCCTGCCCGAGGGCGTGCTGGTCTGGCGCTCGATGCTGCAATGGTTCGGCGGCGTGGGCATCATCGTTGTGGCCATGGTGTTCTTGCCCGAACTGCGCGTCGGCGGCATGCAGATCTTCCGCTCGGAGGGCCTGGAGACCGATGGCAAGGTGCTGCCGCGCGCCGCCCAGATCGCTTCGCAGATATCGGTGGTCTACGCCGCGCTGACCCTGGTCTGTTTCCTTGCCTACCTCGCCGTCGGACTGCCTGGATTTCACGCCGCCAACCACGCGTTGACCACCATTGCGACGGGCGGGTTTTCCACTTTCGACGCCAGCTTTGGCGCCTTTCAAGGGGCGCCCGAGTATATCGCGGCGCTGTTCATGGCGGTCGCGAGCCTGCCCTTCGTCCGCTATGTGCAGCTCTTGGGCGGGTCCACCGGTCCGCTGCTGCGCGATCCCCAGGTCCGCGGCTTCTTTTGGATCGTCATGACGCTCTTCGCCGTGGTCTGCCTCTACCAGATTGGCAATGCCGTCCCGCTCGAACGGGCGTTGCGCGAGACCGTCTTCAACGTCACCTCGATTCTGACCGGCACCGGATACGCCAGCACCGACTATCAGCTTTGGGGGCCGTTCCCGGTGGCGCTGTTCTTTTTCATCGGCCTGATCGGCGGCTGCGCGGGGTCCACGAGCTGTTCGATCAAGGTGTTTCGCTATCAGTTGCTGATCGCCTCGATTCGCTCGCAGATCGGCAAGATTCACTCGCCGCATGGCGTCTTCACCCCGCGCTATGACGGCCGCCCGGTGGGCGAGGATGTGTTGAGCTCGGTCATGGTGTTTTTCGTGGCCTTCGTGGTGTCGCTTGGCGTGATCTCGGTCCTGCTCGGCGCCACAGGGCTCGATACCATCACCAGCGTGTCCGGCGCAGCCGCGGCTTTGGCCAATATCGGCCCGGGATTGGGGCCGATGATCGGGCCGGCGGGCAACTTCGCCGATCTCAGCGACACCGCGAAGTGGATTCTATCGGCGGCAATGCTGCTGGGGCGGCTGGAGATCATGGCGGTCTTCGCCATCCTGACGGTGAACTTTTGGAGGGTGTGATGGACGACGCAACCTCGACCCGTCCGCTGGGAGCACAGATCGCCCACATGCTTGCGGTCCACGGCGTGGACACCGTGTTCGGGATCCCCGGGGTGCACAACATCGAACTTTACCGCGGAATCGAGCAGGCCGGGCTGACCCACGTCCTGGCCCGCCACGAACAAGGTGCTGGGTTCATGGCCGACGGCTATGCCCGCGCGACCGGCAACCCAGGCGTCGCCTTCGTGATCACGGGTCCCGGGCTGACCAATATCATGACGCCGTTGGGCCAGGCTTATTCCGACAATGTCCCTGTGCTGGTGATCTCGTCCTGCCTGGACGAGACGGTGATGACCAAGGGCCAGCTGCACCAGATGAAGGACCAGCGGCTGGCCGCCGAAACTGTCTGCGACTGGTCGGAAGAGGCGCGTTCGCCCCAGGCCGCCTACCATCTGATCGACAGAACGTTCCGCGAGTTCTTCACGGGCCGGATGCGGCCCAAGCATATCCAGGTGCCGGTCCCGTTGTTGGAAACGCCGTGTCCGCCACCCGATCTCGACGAATTTCCACGGGGCGAGGCGCGGTTGTTGCCCGATCCAATGATGGTTGGCGTCACCGTGCACCAACTCAAAAGAGCGCGCCGTCCGCTTTTGATCCTGGGCGGCGGTGCACGGGGCGCCTTTCCCCTTGCCTTGGATGCGCCAAATCATCTGAACGCCTTCATTGACAAGGTGCGGCCCGCCGTTTTCACGACCTATGCCGGGCGCGGGACCGTTGCTCCGGGTTACCGGCTATCTTTCGGCAGCATGCTGGCGCGGCCCGACAGCGAACAGGTGATCGCCGAGGCCGATTTCGTGCTCGCCGTCGGCACCGAACTGTCAGAGGTGGATTTGTGGCGGCCGCGACTGGGTCACACCGCAAGACTGACGCGGGTGGATATCTCGGACGCCGCGCTGTCGGCCCCGGTCGGAGCGTTCTGGCATATCCGCGCCGATGCGCATTCGTTCTTCGAGGCGATGATGGCCGAACTGGGGGATGCGGCGCTTTCGAACGACTGGACGGCCGATGAAGTCTCTGCGGCGCGCACCCGCTGGCGCGCGCAAGTGGATGCCGAGCGGCCCGGCATTCTGCCGGTCTGCGACGCGCTACGCGCGGCACTGCCGGAGGATACGTTGATCTACAGCGACATGACCCAGTTCGCCTATGTCGCCAAGGAGGTTTGGGATTTGGCCGCGCCGGGCCTCTGGCACCATCCTTTCGGCTTCGGCACGCTGGGCTACGCATTGCCTGCGGCCATCGGCGGGAAGGTTGGGGCAGGGGATCGCCCTGTTGTCGCCATCGCTGGCGACTACGGCTTCCAGTATACGCTGCAAGAGCTTGGCACCGCGGCGGAGCTGGGCCTCTCGTTGCCAATCCTGGTCTGGGACAATGCGATGCTGAAAGAGATTGAGGCTTCCATGGCCCGCGCTCAGATTGCCCCGATTGCGGTCCAGGCTTTGAACCCCGATTTCGGGGCGCTCGCGGCCGCCTATGGTCTGGACTACGCCTGCCCGGGTACTTTGCCCGAGCTGCAATCGGCGGTCACCGCCGCGCTCGATGCGCCCGGCCCGACCTTGATCCGGATGACGCCAGCTTTGGTGGGGTGACGCGGGCAGCGGGAACTTTCTGCTCGGTCTGACGAAGGGTAGCTCTTAGGCTCCGCCCGTTCGCGAGCGAGATCGTCCGCTGGACGATCACCAGGACGCTCGCTCACTCCCAGCAGCTCACCAGGACCGTTAGGTTCGCCGCCAGCCGGGTGAGGTCTTCCGCCGACATCTGATCGGCCCGGTCCGACGCCGCGGGCGCGTTGCCGCTGTTTGACAGAAACGTCGCGATGGCCTCGGCGTCGGTGGCGAAACTGACGTCCTCGGGCAGGACCCGGCCGCCGGTGCGCTCGGCCGGCAACAGCATGCCCAGAACCGAACCCGAGGTGTCGAAGACCGGCCCGCCGGCATCGCCGGGGCTGGCTGCAAGGGCCAGCCGCTTGACCGTCGCTTCGCCCTGCAGGCCCTTGATGTCTGCAAGCGTCCCGAAAGTCAGTGTCGGCGCGCCCAAGAGGCCTTCAAAGCTGTAGCCCGACACCGCGACCTCTGATTTCAGCCGAGGGATCGCGGCCTGAAAGCGGGCGTAGTCGACCGGCGCCAGGGCCTCGGCGGGGCGCAGAAGCGCCAGGCCCAGCTCGGCATCCGACGCCGCGACCGTCGCTGCATAGGTCTCGTCGAGCGTGATCCGCTCGCAGCCCTCGACCGCCTGGGCCGTGGTCAGGACCGACCCGGCCGCGTCGATGTAAAAGCCCGAGCGCGAGGTGATCGGCCGCCGGATCTGCAGCCCGCTGATCAGGTCGATCGATTGTTCCAGCGTGCCGTCGCCCACGGCTTCGGGCAGCACCGCGCCGCGGATCGGGGCGAAGCTGTCGCGCATCGCCTTCAGCGCCACCTCACGGCGCTTGTCGTCGCCCGCGGGCCAGATCAGCGTGAAGCCTTTGACCGCCCCGTCGCCCAGCACCGCGTAGGTGTAAGACGTGATGCGCTCGTTTTCGCCGGTCAGGGTGAAGGAGTTCGCCCGCCGCTCTCGCGCGCCGTCCAGTGGCACGATCTCGAGCGTCTGCATGATGTCGTAGAGCCCCAATAGCGTGGCCTCGTCGCCCATCTGGCTGATCAGCAGAACCGTGACGCCGCTGTCGTCGATGGCGTTGTAATGGGCAAACGGCGGGTCGTAGCGGTCGAAGGCCACCATCGCCCGGGGCAGTTCCAGTTCGATCCCCGCGGTCTCGTCACGCACCGGCTGCAGGTCGAGCGAGGCCAGCACCGCCTCGTACTCGCCCAGCAGTTCCGCTCGCTGCCGCGTGGTCAGAACGCCGGTCTGCTCATAGCCCTTTGAGCCCTGCCAGGCGGCCATCGAATTGCGGGTGCCGGGCCCGAAGGCGGCGTCGATGGCGCCTTGGTAGAAACCGAACCATTGCAGCGCGATCTGCAGGTTGAACTTCTGCTGTCGGGTCAGCCGGCTTTCGCCGCGGAGCGCTTCGCGGCGGGTCTCTTCGGGCGGTTCTGTCTGAACCGGCAGTTGCGGCGTCGGCAGTTGGATCGTCGCCGCGCCAAGGGCGTTCGCGCCGGCGGGCCAGAATTGTTGGGAATAGGCCTGTGCTTCGACCAGGTAACTGTCCGCGGGAATGGCGCGCTGCGCCCGCAGCCTTTGCAGCCGGGCGATGGCGGAGTTTTCGTCGTAGGGTCCAAGCGCGATCGCGTACCACCCGGAGCCCAGCCGAAATCCATTCACGTCCGGCAGCGCGGCGGCGAAGGCCCGTGCCCGATTCTGTGCCACGGTCAGGCTTGGGTGCGCCTCGACCTGGACAAAAATTGCCTGCGCGGCGGCGATGCTGGCCCAGAGCGACACCAGCACTGCGCCCAAGGCGGAAATCCCCTGCTTCATCCTCGAACGATCCTTGAAATTCGTCGCGTCGTTTGTACCAGCTTCTTTCAAGTCGGGTTTGTCCACAAGGTCAATATCCCCGGTCCCGGCAGCCGATTGACCCCCCGCGCCCTGTTGCCTATTGAGAACGAGATTCCCGCGAACTTCAGGCAATGAGATGGGCAAGGGCAGCACGCCGCGCAGTTTCCAGGAAACAATCCTGCGCCTGCAGAGCTATTGGGCGGGGCAGGGCTGCGCCATTCTACAGCCCTACGACATGGAGGTCGGCGCCGGCACCTTCCACCCGGCTACGACGCTGCGCGCGCTGGGCGACCGGCCCTGGGCAGCGGCCTATGTGCAGCCCTCGCGCCGGCCGACCGACGGGCGCTATGGTGAGAACCCCAACCGGCTGCAGCACTACTACCAGTTCCAGGTGCTGATCAAACCCTCGCCGCCGGATCTGCAGGAGCTGTATCTTGGGTCCTTGGAAGCCATCGGCATCGACATGGCGCTACACGACATCCGCTTTGTCGAGGACGATTGGGAAAGCCCGACGCTGGGCGCCTGGGGCCTGGGCTGGGAGGTTTGGTGCGACGGCATGGAGGTGTCGCAATTCACTTATTTCCAGCAGGTCGGCGGGCACGATTGCCGGCCCGTCAGCGGCGAGCTGACCTATGGGCTGGAGCGGCTGGCGATGTATGTCCTCGGCATCGACCACGTGATGGACATGCCGTTCAACGACCCACAGACACCGATCGCGCTCAGCTATGGCGATGTGTTCCGGCAGACGGAAGAGGAATACAGCCGCTGGAATTTCGACGTGGCCAACACCGAGGTGCTGCTGAAGCAGTTCGACGAGGCCGAGGCCGAATGCGCACGCATCCTGGCCGAGCCGGCCGACGACCCCAAGACCGCCAAGCGCATCGTGATGGCGCATCCGGCTTACGACCAATGCATCAAGGCCAGTCACCTGTTCAACCTGCTCGACGCCCGCGGGGTGATCTCGGTCACCGAACGGCAGGCGTATATCGGCCGGGTCCGGGCGTTGGCCAAGCAATGCGCCGACGCCTTCGTCGCGACCGAGGCGGGGGGCTACGGCGCGTGAGTCTGACCTCGTCGATCCCCGTCCTGCGTGTTGGCGACTACCCGGTCGCCCGGGCGTTCTGGACCGAGGTGATGGGGTTCGCCGTGGCCGAGGAGGGCGGCGATCCGGCGCGGTTCGGCATCTTCAAGCGCGGCAAGGCGACCGTCTTCGTCGATGCCTGGCACGGGCCCGAGGCCGAACCTTCGCCGGCCTGGCGCGCCTATTTCCATACCGACGCCGTCGACGCCTTGGCTGACGAGCTGCGCGGCCGGGGCGCGGCGGTCGAGGGCCCGCGCGACGCGGTCTACGGCATGCGCGAGATCACCCTGCGCGACCCCGAAGGCAACCTTCTGTGCTTCGGCCAGGACATCGACTGACCCGCTCATGTCCGGCAAACTGATAGGAGCGACCCTCGTGCTGACCGCCCTGATCGCCGGCGCGGCGATGTACTATTTCCAGCTCTACGCCTTCTACGAGGAGGTGCCGGGAGACGAGGTGGAGATCCGCCTGACCTCGCTGACCTCGGACCGGCCCGAGCCGCTGTTGGTGGACAACGTCGAGGCGATTGACTCGGGCAGCTCGCCGCTCAGGTTCCGCGCTTGTTTCACCACCGGCTCGAGCAACGTGGCCTTGAGCGAGGAATTCGTGCTCTACGACGCGCCCGAGCCGCTGGTGGCGCCCGGTTGGTTTGCCTGTTTCGATGCGGCCGAAGTCGGCGAGGCGCTGCAGGCAGGAACCGCGCTGGCGTTTCTGGCCGAGGCCAACATCCGCGACGGCGTCGACCGCGTCGTGGCGGTGCTCGACGATGGCCGCGGCTTTGCCTGGCACCAGCTGAACGACACCTACCGGGACTGACCGGACGTGGACCCCGACAAGGCCCGGCAAAAGGCGCACCGGCAACGCCGCGTGGCCCGCGCCGAAGGCGTGCTGCTGGGCGTGTTGTCGCAGATCGGACCGGGCGATCTGGCGCTGGATTGCGGCGCCAATACCGGCACGATTACCACGCGGCTCGCCGACACCGGCGCCGAGGTCCACGCCTTCGAGCCCGACCCCGCCGCCGCCGAGGCGCTGCACCAGGCGGTGGAGGGCCGTTCGAACGTCACCCTGCACCGGGCTGCGGTTGGCGTCGCCGACGGCACCGCCCGGCTGATGCGCGGCGAGGGTTTCGCGGACGACCCGCTGGTGACCTCGCGCCGGTCGACGATCGTGCCCGGCGCCACCCGCATCGACCCTGCGCATGGCGTCGAGGTCGAGGTCGTCGATCTGATCGCGCGCTTGAAGACCTGGGCCGCCCGCCCGGCCGGCATCGCGTTTCTGAAGCTCGACGTCGAGGGCGCCGAGCTGGATATCCTGACCGAGATGCTGCGCCACGACCTCTTCGCCCAAATCCGGCTGACCGTCGCCGAGCTGCACCCCTACAAATTCCCCGCGCTGCGCCCCGAATTCCAGGCGCTGCGCAAGACCGTCGCCGCGCGCTATCCCGAAACACGGGTCTGGCTCGACTGGATCTGATTTCCGCCTTGCCCCTGGCCGCCGCCCACGGATAGGAAGCCCGCGACCCCGCCAAGCCGCCGGCAAAGGACGTGCACGTGCCCGATCTTCTGATCGAACTTCTTTCCGAGGAAATCCCGGCCCGGATGCAGGCGCGGGCGGCCGAGGATTTCAAGCGGCTTGTCACCAACGGCCTGGTCGAGGCCGGCCTCACCTACACCCATGTCGCCGCCTTCGCCACGCCCCGGCGGCTGGCCCTGGCGGTCGAGGGTGTGTTGGCGGAAAGCCCCGCGGTGCGCGAAGAGCGCAAGGGCCCCCGGGTGGATGCGCCGGAAAAGGCTATCGAGGGGTTCCTTCGCTCGACCGGACTGACCCGGGACCAGCTTCAGGCGCGCGACGACAAGAAGGGCCAGGTCTGGTTCGCCGTCTTCGACCGCCCCGGCCGGCCGGCGGCCGAGATCGTGGCCGAGGTCCTGGCCGACACGATCCGCAATTTCCCCTGGCCCAAGTCGATGCGCTGGGGCCCGGGCAGCGCGCAGGACGGGGCGCTGCGTTGGGTGCGGCCGCTGCAGTCGATCCTGTGCGTCCTGACCGACGAGGCCGGCGCCTCGGTGGTGCCGCTGGAGCTTGACGGTATAGCGGCGGGCGACACCACGGTGGGTCACCGGTTCATGGCACCAGCGCGGTTTTCCGTCGTGTCTTTCGAGGATTACGAGGCGAAGCTCAAGCGCGCCAAGGTGATCCTGCGGGCCGAAGAGCGGGCCGACCACATTTGGGTCGACGCCCACAATCGCGCCTTTGCTTTGGGGCTGGAGGTGGTCGAGGACAAAGGGCTGTTGGCCGAGGTCGCGGGGCTGGTGGAATGGCCTGTGGTGCTGGTAGGCGACATCGGTGCCGATTTCCTCGATCTGCCGCCCGAGGTTCTGCAGACCTCGATGCGCGAACACCAGAAATTCTTTTCGGTCCGCAACCCCAAGACCGGCCGGATCGAGAAATTCGTCACCGTGGCCAATATCGAGGCCCCGGACGATGGCGCGACGATCCTGGCGGGCAACGCCAAGGTGTTGGCGGCGCGGCTGTCGGACGCCAAGTTTTTCTGGGAGAACGACCTGCGGACGGTGGAGCAGCAGGGCATGAAGGCCTGGCGCGACCGTCTGGCCGACGTCACCTTCCACGCCAAGCTCGGCTCTCAGGCCGACCGCATCGAACGCATCGCGGCGCTCGCCCGCGAGATCGCGCCTTTGGTCGGCGCCAAGCCCGATCTGGCGTCAGAGGCCGCGCGCATCGCCAAGGCCGATCTGGCCTCGGAAATGGTCTACGAGTTCCCCGAACTGCAGGGGACGATGGGCAAGTATTACGCCCGCGCCGCCGGCCACGACGACGGCGTACCGGAAGCCTGCGAAGAGCACTACGCGCCCTTGGGCCCCTCCGACGCCGTCCCAACCGCGCCGGTCTCGGTCGCCGTGGCGCTGGCGGACAAGATTGACACCCTGACCGGGTTCTGGGCGATCGACGAGAAGCCGACCGGCTCGAAGGACCCCTACGCGCTGCGCCGGGCGGCGTTGGGGGTTATTCGTTTGGTGTTGGAGAACGACCATCGGATCTCATTCAACGAGACAATGAAACGAGCCGCCGAGATCGTCAGAGCACGCGAGGCGGAATCCGGCCCCTCATTCGCCGATATCAACGAACTTCGGTCTTTCTTCCACGACCGCCTCAAAGTCCATCTGCGCGACGAAGGCATCCGCCACGACGTCATCGACGCCTGCCTTGCGATGCCCGGCAACGACGACCTGACGCTGCTGGTCAAACGCGCCGAGGCGCTGAGCCACTTCCTGAAAACCGACGACGGCGAAAACCTGCTCCTCGGCTTCAAGCGCGCCAACAACATCCTGACACAGGCCGAGGAGCAGGTTTTCGCCGTCGTCGGTTTTCAGGAAGTGGCTCAGCGCCTCGGCGCGTTTGACCAGCAGCGTCAGGTCGTCGTTGCCGGGCATCGCAAGGCAGGC
>JASJCA010000088.1 GCA_030066215.1 Rhodobacter sp.
ATCACGTGCCTCCAGTTCCTGACCACAACTCAGGCTGGGGGCGCGCTAGACGTAAAGGGCACAACCGCCCGGTTCGTTCGTGTCTCCTATTCAAGGAAGACCTTGATGAACGAACTGCTTGCCATCCTTCTTGTCATCCTCATCGCCGGCGGGCCCTATGCGGCTCTCGCTGCCGCGCTGATCAATCTCGGCGTTTGGACCGTGCGCGCGGCGGCATTTGGCGCAAGAGCAGCCCGTCGCGTTGCCAGGTTTCTGCGGAAGAAGCGCCAGGCGCGCCGAGAGAAAAAGCTGGCGCAGAAAGACGAGCCGAAGGACGAGAAGAACGAAGACGCCCCGCGCGACTGACCGCGGGGCTGTGTTTCACCTCGAAAACGCCGAACGAGGACAGGACGCTTCGGCCACGTCTCCCTCTGATGAACAAGAGGACCTGAGATTGTATCGGGGCTCCTCGGATCAGGGCATGATCTGACCGATCGAAGAATGGACGCTTTGGAACGGTGATCGTCCACTTTCATCTTCGCCCTGTGAGCGCGCGCAGATACCCCGGATTCCCCTCCCACCCCGGATCGATCCCAACCGGCACCCGCTTGATCTGTCCGGTCCGCGTGTTCTGCACGTCCCGGACCGGGATCTCGGGCGAGGCATCGATGCCCAGCCGTTCGGCCTCGGCGCGGCTGATCTGCCGGACCCAGCATTTGCAGCCCCAGCCGTTGGGCGGAAACCAGTTCTGCCAGAACGGATCGTCCGCCGGCAAGATCAGGCCTTCCTTGGCCTCATGGTGCGGCCGGTGCCGCTCGCTGGGGCCGAGCCGGTATTGCAGGTAGGGCAGGGCGGATTTGGTGCGTTGGATGCGCTCCCATTGTCCGGCCGCGCGGGCCGATCGGATGTTGGCGTTGTAGATCAGGCGTAAACGCCGCGGCGTTCCCAGAAGTGCGGGCTTGGCGGCGCCCGTCATCGGATCTCGCGCCTCGCCGTAGCCCCACCAGCCGAGTTTCTGGAGCCGCGGCCGCAGCGTCTTCTGGAACTCCGAGAATGGAATCCCCTCATCGAGCGCGGTCTGCAGCTCTTCCTTGATTGCTTCGAGCACATCGGCATGCGCCGCCTTGGCAACGGCAAAGGCGTTTGCATGTTCATCCGATTCGACATCTTGCCAACTGAAGCTCGGCAGGATGCCTTTGCTGCGAAAGAACCGCGACGCCTCAGGCGGGGGCCCTGGCGCAAACGAATACCCCGGCTTCTCCTCGAACTCAGGCATCGCGCGCATCTCCAAGCCCGCGGGCCATGTATGTGGCCTTGACCAGGGTCTCGACGAGCTTCGACGACGGAAGACCTGGGACGGCTGCAGCGAGGCCCGACATCGCGTCCTCGTAGCTCGATGCCGCTGCGATGATCTCCTCGACCGGGCCGATGAGGTCTTGCGCGACATCCTCCCAATCTGCGAGCGCCGCCTGCTCGATCTCGGCGAGATCGTCAAACGGGCCGGTCTCGGCACTGTTCATCGCGACACCGTTTGCGCCGACGGCGGCTAGTGCGGTCCCGGTCACCTCGTCGCCCTCTTCGGGATCGCTGAAGCCGAGCTTGGCGCGGATTTCAGATTGCTTGAAGCGAACGCCCTGGCTCGACATGCGGAAGACGTTGCGCATCAGCATGTCGAGATCTTCCGGTTCGGCGATCTCGATGGCGACGATCGGGTAGGCCTCTTGCCCGCCGAAGTTCAGATCGACGAAGGGCTTGACCAGGTCGCGGTTCAACGTGCCGGTCACCGCCTTGGCGTCGGCGGCCGCGATGTCGTGGCGTACGTCGTTGTGGACCTGGGCTTGGGCCATCGACGAGCCGTCGTCGGCCGTCATCGTCTGACCGGCCACAGCCTTCGACACCTGTTCGTCGCCCCAGCGGGCGAGGTTTTCGAAGATCTTGTCGCCGGTGCCGGCGCTGGTCGCGGCCTCGAACTCGATCTCCATCGAGCGCGGCAGGACCGCGGCGGCATCCGTGCCGATATTGGCGACCGCGGTGAAGAGCTTTTCGACATCCTCTTTGGTGGCGCCGGGCCCGTACTTCCCAAGCCGGATCGGGAGGCCGTAGGTCTCGATGAAGGCCATCCAGTCCTTCAGCGTGTAGGCCTTGCACATCCAGGTGAAGGCGACGACGCGCGCGAGGCCGCCACGGATCGGCAGGCCGGACTTCAGCTTGGGGCGATGCGTGATGAACTTGAAGGGGCGAAGCTCAAGCCCGTCGACCGGATCGGCCTTATCGAGAAGCCGCATTTCCTGGCCGGTCTCCCGGTCGAAGGTGAAAAACCGCGGGTTTCGCCAGATGAAACTCATCGGCACCCACTCCTTGGCGAAGTGCTGCCACTCGATCTCGACGGCCGAGTAGCCCTTGCCGAGCGCGTCGAGCATGTCCTCGATGAGCGTGGTGAAGCCGTCATGCTCGACGATGTGCTCGCGAACCGCATCGGCGATCTTCTTGTCGGCCGCGCTTTCCGAGGCCGGTTTGACGATCGGTTCGACGCCGGAGACGATCCGCTTGCGACTGCCCAGCACCGCGAAGTAATGCGGGTCGCGTTCCTCCATCTCCTCGGCGAGAATGAGGTAATCGTGCGCGTCGCCCTGGTCGGCGCTGCGTAGAATGCCGGCCAGCTTGACCGGGGTTAGGCCGGAGGCGACGGTATCGGCGAAGGCCTGGCGCACCCCGGTGATGCCCGGCTCGGCCAAGAGCTGGGTCAGGTCCTTGAGTTTCACCGGGCGTCCGTATTGGTCGAGAAGCTGGGTCATCACCACACTCCGTCTCTGGCGCTGAAGCCTGCCGTGATCCGGATCGGCCGACCCGCTTGGGCGCCGCGTTTGACGGGCCTGTAATCGTAGGCTTCAAACTCGCCTTTAAGGGCGGCCAAGAGCATCATCAGTGCGACCGCCGCATCGCCGTGCCGGCCGCCGTCGCGGGCATTCGGTATCGAGGGCACGCCGTTGATCAGGCGCACCGCGCGCAGATCGCTCTTGATTTCGCTGTCGCGCGGCAGCCCGATGGTCTGGTCTTCGATGTGGCCTTTCAGGAGCGGCCCGTGTTCGAGATACCAGGCCTGGGTGATCTTCACCGGCTCGATCCGGTCGTGCCCGAACTCCTCTTGCGCCCACTCGGCGAGTGCCAGGCCGTTGCCGGTGGCGTCGAAATGCGCGCCGAGAAACCGCGCCAGCCGCTCGGCGATGAACCGCACGACCTGCTTTTGCTGCTCGATCGGCGTGTTCGCCATCTCGACGAGGAGCGGCACCGCGACGCTGAGGTCCGCCATCTCCTGGCCGACGGCGATGACCGAGAGATCGACCGAGCGGCCGAAGTCTTCGCCCAGCGCCGTGAGCCGCGCCGGATCGAGCCGCTCCAGAGCCGGCGCCACATCGCGCTCCAGAAACGCCGCGACATAGGCGGTGCGCTCGGCCATGGGCCGCAGCTCGAACCCGTCGGGGCAGGTCAGCCGGGCAATGGTGAAGTCGCTCTGCATGCAGGCCTCGATCGCCGCGCCCGAAAGATAGGTTCCGGAGCCTGCGCGCGGGATGCAGTCGAGCTCCTCGCCCGCGGCGTCGCCCATCGCGTTGCGCACGGTGGCGATCCATTTCTGCCGCGCCTCAGAGGTGGGATCGAGGCCCTTCACGAGCGCGATGCGCTCATAGAGCCCCTGGGCGATGGCGTCGTCGAAGGTGACGCGCACCACCTCGCCGGCGCGCTTGCCGGAGCGCACTTCCTGGACCAGCTCGTTGAAGGGATTGTCCTGGCCGTCATGGGTCGAGATCACCAGGACCTTGCCGCCCCACATCAAAAGCGGAAGCGCGGCCTTCAGCATCTCGCCCAGCTCGTCGTGGAAGGCCGCCTCGTCGAAGATCACATAGCCCTGGCGGCCGCGCAGGCTGCGCGGTTTCGAGGTGAGCGCCACGATCTCGAAACCCGAGGCGAAGGCGATGCGAAAGGCCTGGATGAAGCGGTCGGCGCCATCCTCGCCTTGTTCGGTGAAGAGAAACTCCTGGACGTCGCCGGCGGCTGGCACGAACGCGCGCGCCCACATCGCGCAGACATCGATGAACTCCCGCGCCATGTCGAGGTTGTAGCCGATATAGAGCACATCCATGCCGCCGGCCGAGCGCGCCGCGCCGGCGGTCAGGACCGCGTCGGCGCCGACGCCCCAGGTCATGCCGATCCGGCGCGATTTCTCGCAGACGGTGAGGGGCGAGACGGCGGTCGCGGCCAATAGCTCCGCCTGGTAGGGCAGAAGCACATCGGGAAGCGCCTCTTCGCCGGCCAATTCCGGCGGAAGCGCCTGCCGCTGTGGGCGGTCGGCCAGGGCCGCGGCGGGCATTTCTCGCCGATCCGCTCGATGTCGAGATGAAAGACGAGGCCGCGATAGCGGCTCAGCACGTGGCGATAGCCCAGATGGCAGATCACGACGCGCTCGCCCATGAGCCGCGCGCAGAGCTCCTCGAGGGTCGAGGCCGCTTTCGTGGTCTCAAGCGCCATGGCGATTGCCGCGGCCTTTTGCACGTCGATCGGATGGACCTCGGCTTGGGGCGTTTCGGTCATGTCCGGACCCCCAGCGCACGGGTTTTGATCGCTGCGATCGTCGCGGCGGAGAGGCCCAATTCGGCGGCGGCGGTTTCGACCTCTTCGGCGGCGGCCGCGCGCGCTTCGGTCGCGACGCGTTTCCGTTCTTCGGCCATCAGCCGTTGCCGAATGCCCGAGCTCGACATGATGTCCTTCAGAAGCTTGCCCAGGAAATGCAGATCGCGCGCATCGGGCGTCTCGCCCTCGGCCATCTGCCCCTTCATAAGCTTGAAGGCCAAGGTCGAGACCATCTGGAACAGCACCGAATGCCGCCGCGCCTCGTCCTCCATGCCCTCGTCATTGATCCATTCGGCGGCCCACTCGCCGGCCTCGTCCTGCAGTCGGGCGTATTCCTGGAATTCGAGGCCGTAGGCGCCGAGGGCGGATTTCTGGATGCGGAGCTCTTCGCCGGCGGCTTCGAGGCGGGCATTCAGCGCCTCCGCGAGTTCCTCGTAGCCTGAGAACCCGCGCGCTCTCAGCGCATCCTGCAGCCAGCCCTTGAGCTCGGGCGGCAGCAGATCGACCTTGCGCGGCGGCGGCACTACGCCCTCGACCGCGGCCGTTGGATTTCAGGGTGGGCGGATTGGCCGCGCGCGATCTCGATCCCGGCATCCGTCGCCGTCGCCACGACGAAGTCCTGGCGATCGTCGTAGGTGACGAAGCCCTGCTCGCGCAGCCAGGCCAGCTCGGTGATCACCTGGCTGCGGTTCGACGGCACGCCCACACCTCGCAGCACGTCTTCGAGGATCGAGGCATTGGAGGTGTATTCGGCGCAGCCCTCCAGGTGCCGCAGGATCCCCAGGCGCCGGTGTTTGCGCACGGTGTCGGTATAGCTGCTCATCAGCCCTTGCCTCCGCTCAACAGGTGATCTTCGTGCCGCTCCAGCACGGTGATGAACCGCGCGAGCTGGTCGCCGTTTGCGGCAACGCCGGCGCGCATTTCCTTGAGATCCCCGGCCATGCCCGCGATGGAGAGCTCCATCCGGTGCAAGTCCTCCTTGCCCGGCATGCCGGCGATCTGGGTTTGCATCGCCTGGATCGCCAGATCGTGGGCGTCCATGCGTTTTGACCCTGCATCGAGGCGCTCGTTGATCGCCTTTCTGCGGGCGGCAACCAGCGCGAACCCGAAGGCGGCGATCGAGAGGGCCGAAGAAGCGATCTTCAGCCAGAGGTCCAGAGCTTCGGGCGTCATGCGCCGCTCCGGTTCGGGATCAGATGCACGAAATCCGGGCAGGCCGAGGCGAAGTCGGTGTAACCCGCTTCGATCTCCTCGGCCGTCCGCCCGGTGTCGGAGCGCGACCGCGTGGGCAGGCTTTCGCCCCAGGCCCGGCAGAGTGCCGCTTCGGTGGGCCCGGGCGTGCCGTCAGTCGCGCCAGCCGCTGTCCTGGTAAGGTCGCACGCCGGCAGCGTGATCAGCGCGGCCAGCGGCAACACGATCCTCGATCGCATCCGCATGCTCATGGTCCTTCAGCTCGATGTCTTGCCTTGTCGATTTGCGCAGATGGCGGGTGAACCCGCCGAACAGGGCGAGGAGGACGGCCACGACGGCCGCGCCGATCGCAGCCCGGGAGGGTAGCCGCCCGAAGACGCTCATTTGTCGCCCCGCGCCCATTTCTTCAGCCGCTCGCGGCCCACCCAGAGCAGCGCCAAAGCTACGACGCCGAAGGCCACGATCGCCACGATCTGCGCCGCGCCGCTCAGTTGCGGGATCACCTGGACGGCCGCCACCAGGTTGCCGGTCTGCCCGGCCGCCACGGCCTGCAGCGTCGTCGACTGCATCGGGGTCGTGCGGGCCGGCGGCTTGCGCTTGAACCAGCGGCGCACGTTGAAGCCGGGGCAGGCCTTGTTGGCGTATTCATTGTGCCCGCTGAGCTTCAGCTTGCCGCCGGCCTTCGCTTCGGCATCGGCGATCGCTTCGCGCAGGGCCCGGCCCTGGTCTGGCGTGAAGTGATCCTCGAACGCATCGGTCGCGGCCGAGCCATGCCCGCCGATCAGGCAGATGCCATAACTCTTGGAGTTGCGTCCGCGAACATGGGCGCCGATCTCTTCGAAATGGTCGCCGTCATTGTCGAGGTCCCGGCCACCGATCCGCGTGCCGTCTCGCATGATCAGCTCGTTGTAGCCGATCGCCCGCCAGCCGCGGCCCTCGACGTGCCAACGCTCGATCTCGGCGCGGATGTCCTCGGCGGAGGCTTCTGCCATCCAACCCGGTCTGGTGTCGGAACAATGGACAATGATCTCCGAATCGCTGCGCATCGCTGATCCTCCATGGGGACGTTTCCCGGACAATCGCAGATTGCAGGCGCCGACGTAGCACTGGCAGTTGTCAGGGAGAGCCCGGATCAGGGGTCGAAGACGTGGTCGAAGAGCGGCCCGAGGCTTCCGGTGTCGGCCTTCAGACCCAGCTTCCATCTCGATACGGTGCGGATGTGAACGTCGCAGTTGAGCGCCACTTCAGTGAGCGACGCGCCGTTGCGCAGAAGCGCCAGGGCTCTTTGGCGCCTTGCCGCACGTCCGCGCGTTTCCGACAGCGGCAGGGTGAGCGTGCCCTGGCCGAAAGCTGCAATCATTTGCCGTGCCGTCGCCTCGCCGATGAGGGCGGCCAGCATGGAGCCTTTCGCCCGCGAAGGTACCCAGATCGTCGTGCCGCCGCGCGCGGCGAGAAGCTTGGCGGTGGCAACGGGGCCGATCACCGCCTCGATCTCGCCCGCGATGCCGGCAAAGGCCGTCACCGGTGGCCGCGCGCGACCGGGATGCCCTCCCGCTCGCACCAGGACTTCAGGGCCTCGATCAGAGCGGCGATCTTGTCGGCATCGCGCAGCGCATCGACATCGAGCGGCACCGAGCCCCAGGCCGCGCCGAACCGGGACCGGATGAAGGAATTGAGCCCCTTACGCCCGCGCATCCGGACCTTGCCGGCCTTGTCGAGCTTGCTCCAAAGCACGTGCACCAGCCGGAGATCGCCGCGCGGGGCCAGCTTGTGCCGCTTGCCGCCGCGGCCGGGCTTGAACCCCGACGCCTTGAGCGCGCCGATGACACTTTCCATCTCGTGTTCGCTCATCGCCGAGAGCGACGATTTCCCGGTGGCCCGCTCCTGAAGGTCCCGCCGCGCCGCATCGTCGAGCCCGAGTTCACGGCATGCCGCGAAGATCGTTCGGCGCAAGCGATCGGTTGCGGGCGCGGTCATGCCGTGCCGCCTTTCCGGTTGAGCGGGCAGCGCGCGCAGGCGCGGAACATCTGGACCCGCAGGGCGTTCGAGCCCACAAACCGGCGCGCCTTCCTGCGCCAGTCGAGGCATTCGTTAGTCGGCAGATTGCCGAGGGCGGGGCACTCCACGATCTGGCGCATGTAGACCCCGCGAAACGCGGCTTCGACATTGGCCATGCTGCCGGGGTATTTGCGGCGGAGGACCTGGCTGATCACGGTTCCCGAAATGCCGAGCTTCCTCGCCACTTGGGCTTGCGAACTCGCCGCGCATGCCTCGGCCAGCTTCGCGATCCAATCCGGCACCGGCTCGTCCCAATGGGCGCGAGCGACCCCGGCGAAATCCACCTTGTCCTGGCCGGTCATGCGAGGATCCCCGGCGCATGGGTGAACTCGCCAAGGTTTTCATCCCAGACGGCGAGGACCTGGCGCTGCACCGGCGCGTGAATGCCGGTGTTGCGCAGGATGCGGTAGACGGTCTCGCTGCGCCCGCGCGAGGCCTGCCCGTCCCGGCGGATATAGCCGGCGCCCTCGAGCATCTCGCAGTAATTCGAGGCATCCGCCGGCGAGACGGCGACGCGGCCGACCGTCGAATGCAGCGCGATGTCGATCGCACTGAACGTGCGCAGCCCCCGCATCGCGCGCCACATATTGCCGAAGGGCGTTGCCTTGTCGCGGGCAGGTGTCAACGCCAGCTCGACCGTCTCGGCTCCGCGATGGACCGTCTTGACGCTGAAGACGCTGCGGCCCCGCGAGCCGCGCCGTTCCCGTGTCGCAAGGCCCTTGGCCTCCCAGTCGCGGCAAAGGGTCCAGGCGGCCCTTTCGCCCATCCCGATGCGATCGCGAAGCTCGTAGGGCGTGAACTCGGGCATCTCTCGCGCCCAGGTCCACGCCATCGCCCGCCGTTCTGCGGCGGCTTCCGCTGCGGCGTTCATGACGCTCAGCCCGACAGCCGCTCGAACCGGCGCGGCGAAGGCGCCACGCCGCTGAAGAACTCCCGTCCCTGCCAATCGCTCAGCGACACCGCGTCCTGCCCGCGCGTCTTGGCGAAGGTGGAAACCTCGTCGAGATTGGTGCAAATCCGACGGATCGATCCGCTCGAGGCTCGCAACAGCGCGGTCTTCAGGTCCTCGCCGATCTCGACGCCCGCGGCGTAGATGCCTGCGAGATGATTGAGATCCTCGAGATCCCCGGGCTCGGCTGCGGTCCAGGCCAGCATGCGGCCATGGACGCGCTCCCAGGCCGAGAGCTTCTGCGGCAAAAGCTCCTCGCCGATGAAGATCACCGGCGCGCCGGAGCCTTCGTAGATGTCGCGGGCGATCTCGACCATCTTGCGGCGGACCAGATAGTCCGCCTCGTCGATCAAAAGCGGCACCTCCAGGGTTGCCAGCTGTTCGCAGATCTCGTCGATCATGTCGCAGACGGTGCGCGCGGGCGTGAGCCCCATTTCGAGGCTGATCACCTCGCAGAGCTTCTTCTGCGTCCAGGTCGATTTCATCTGGACCCGGACCGCCTGGTACTTGTTCTCGGCAAACGTCGCAGCCGTGGTTTTGCCGTAGCCCGAGGGCCCGTAAAAACAGGCCATCCCGGGCAGCGATGGGGCCCGGTTGAGCACCCGCTCGATCAGTTCGAGAAGTGCAGCCACGTTTCTAAGCGGCGCCACGGAATTGTAGAGAACCTCATTCGTCATATCGACCTCCTGCTCGTTGTCGCCGCGCCCGGGTCTGCGCCCGATCCGCGGCCCTTCACCCAGCGAAGATGCCTTCGCCAAATCCTTCGTAGAGTTTCCGCATCGACCGGTATTCCGGCTGGACCCGATAGCCTTCGAGCCAGCGCTGCTCGGCCTTGCCCACCCAATCCCCGGCCTCGAGAGCCGCCTCGAGCTCGAGCGCCCGGCGGAACCGGGCGTAGCGATCTTCCGCGTCCTGCGTGCTGCTTGAGCTTTCGGGCGGCCGCGGTGCCTTGAATTCCGCGATCAGCGCCTGGTGCGTCTCGGCCGTGGCCAGGCTCGGCGCCGAGGGTGTCGGTGTCACCGGGTCGCTCTTGCCGGGACGGGTGCCGAAGGCCGGGCGCACCACCTTCGCTTCGACGCGCTCGGCTTCCTTGGGCGGCAGCTCATCGAGATGTGCCGCGACATCGGCGGCCGTTCCCGGCCGCAATTCCTCAAGGAGCTTGCGATGTTCGCGGCGCCGGCGGGCCAGGGTGGCGTGATGTTCGCGCGCCGAGGCCAGATCGAAGAACCCGGTCTTCTGCTGGCAATCCGCCAAGCCCAGATAGGCGCCGTCGGTGGCGTAGATATGGACGCCCGCATGCAGGTCTTCGGGATCGAAGCGGGCGACGATCTTCTCGCCTGCATGTCCGTTCATCCAATCCGACCAATAGCCGTTGTCGTGCAGCATCAGCCGGCCGTGCGACTTGTGCAGGGTGCGGACCTCTTGGCCCATCAGCCACAACCGGCGCTGCTCTTCCGTCGCTTTACGGATCGGGGCGACGGCGAGGCTTTCGGCGAAGGTCTCATCGAAGCTGCGGCCGCGCGCGGTGTGAGATCGGCGGCCCGGACGGGCATTGTGATGCGCAATGCGGTCCTCGACCACCCGCAAGAATTCGACCAGCGGGATCGCCCTTGAACCGTAGTTCTCCGGCTTTGCGTCGGGGCGGTTGCCCACATAGGCACCGGCAAACCGCGGGTCCTTGGCGATATCGTCGGCGAAGTCGCCGAAGGCCCGCTCCACCGGCTTGGCCTGGCCATGGCCGGGGCGCGCCCAGCTCACCTTGATGCCGAGCTGTTCGAGGACGCCGAGCGGCTCGTCGTTGCGGATCTTGAACCGAAACCGGGTCCTGGCGCCGCCGGTCATCCACTTGTTGGCGAATTCATGGCCGTTGTCGAACAGGCAGCGCTCTGGAATGCCGTAGGTCTCGACCACTTCGCCGAAAGCCGCCATCACCGCGACCTTGTTTGGCGTCCAATCGACCCGCCAGCTGAGGATCTTGCCCGAGTAGATGTCCTGGAATGCGATGATCTGCGGACGTTTCACCGTGTCGGCGTTCCAGGCCACGAAGACATCGATCTTGTGGCAGTCGGCATTCACGCCTTCCATCGCCACCATGCTCGACCGGTCGCGGATTTGCGGCGGGTAGTAGCGTTCCAGGCCGGCAACGCCTTGGCGGGCCAGGACCTGGACAACCCGCGGGACCCGGTCCTCCATGCGGCGCTGCGCCGTGCGCTCAGGCCAGATCGCCCAACCCTTGGCCTTGGCGACATCGGCCGCACGGCGATAGCACGCCGAAAACGACGGCTGTTCGAGCCGCAGGAAATCGGCCTTCAGAAGCTCGAAGAACTCCGGTGCATCGGCTGTGCGGTCGCCGGGCTTTGTCGCTCGCGCCCGGTGCCGCGGCGCCAGATAGGGCAGGCGGTCGCAGACGGCCACGCCCTCGATCATTTCCAGCCAGTTCCAGATCGTGCGCGGCGCGATCCGTTCCGCCTTGGCGGTTTCCTCGACCGCCAGGAACCGCGTCGTGCCGTGGCCCTCCAAGGCCACGACCGTCTCGATCACCGCGAGCCGGTTCTGGGCCCTGCGCTTGATCTTGTCAGGCAGGCGCTCGAACCAGGACCAGGCGTCTTCGCGGCTGCGGCGTTGTCGGCGAGGGTCGGGATCCTCGTTGCCGGATCGGGCCTCCGCCAAGATGCGTTTCCTGGCGGTCAGGGGAAAGAGCATCCAGCTGTATTCCCAACCGCCACCGCGACCCTCCCGACGCCGGGCATGGGCGAGATCGAGCTGCCAGTTCAGCCGTTTTGCGAGGTCGTTCACGCCGCGTTTCGTCCCCGGCATGTCCGGCAACCCCGCATGGGCGATCTCCTGCGCCGTCCACCATGTCTTGGCCGGCTCGACGGTCATCGGATCAACGCCTCGCTCTGCAAGACCGAGACCAGCTGGTCCTTCTCCTCCCGCGCAAATCGCATACGGGCCGCCTTGGGCGCGCGGTGCCAGGCGCTCAAAAGCGCCTTGAAGGCCTGCTCAACCGGGTCGTTGACGGCCGCAGCCCGGGCGTCTGGGTCGCTCAGGACACGTATCGCCTGCGCGGCGCTCTTGACGCGCGATCCCGCCAGCTCGCCGGCAGAAAGCGCCAGGCACACGGCGCGCCGGTCCTCCGGATCCCCGAGCTTGGCAATCTGGGCGAGGTCCTTCAACGTGACCGGCCGAGGCGCGGCGCGAAGGGCCTCGATGTCGCCGTCGTCCAGCGCCTCGCCCGCGGCAACGACGCGGCGAACATGCCGGTCGGTCAGCCCGAATTGTTCCGCGGTCGATGTGGTGAAGGACATCGTGTCCGCCACCAGTCTGCCGGTGTGTTGATTGCCCTTGAACGCGCCCGCCGCCGTCTCGGGATGCAGTTTTTCGTAGACCCGCTTGCGTCGGGCGAGGAACACCGCCGTATCGAGCGGCGACATGCCGGGACCGGCGATGTTGTCGTCGATCTCCATGAGCAGCGCCTGGTCCGCAGTGCACTTCCACACGTCCGCAGGCAGCTCGATTCCAAGTCCGTCAGCAGCGGCGTGACGGTGCCCGCCGGCAATCAGGCGGTACTTTGGGCCGCCAGTCCGGCGAGGATCGACCACGCGCACATCGACCGCGTCCTTGATGCCGATATTGGCCGCCTAGGTCTTGATCGCCTCGACACCAGCCCGCCGAACCGGGCGCAAGCGCTCGCTGGCGTCGATCTGCGACGGGTGCAGCATCTTACGGCCGATCCGCTCAGGGGCCTTAAGCATCGCTCGGCTACTGCAGCATCGTGTAGAACCAGCGCCTGCGCTTGATCTCGTCGGCACGTTGCTCGCAGAGGATGACCACGCCGCGCTGGCGCAGCTCGGCGATCACGGTATTCACCGCCATCACCTGCGCTCCGACCACGATTTCCCAAGTGGAATAGGACTGCCCGTCGGCCAAGAGTGCGAGGACGCGCTGCAGGCGGGGTGAGTTCAGTTTTGCAGCGTGGATAGGCATCATCTGCTCCGGTAGGTGTTCATTGAAACACCCCGCCAAGAACGAAGAGGCCACCGAATATCAGAACCAGGCAAACCAAACCGACGATGTCGCCGAGCACGGAATTCTCCAGAAGATGCAAGCCTTTCCGCAGACTGGAAGCGAGTTCGCGATGTGAGGTGAGGCCTAGAATGGAGCTACGTGCAAGGGTCGCAACGTATCGCAAGTTGCATGTAGCATTCCGAATCTTTCGGGAAACGAAATAGCGACCCTTGTCCAGTCGGGTGTCGCTCGGCGCCGTAGTCTCAGACGCGTTCTTCCTAACCTCGGGCTCCAAAACCGCATCCCGTCGGTTGGATTTCGTGGACGGTTCCCTAATCATCGTTCAACGCTGCTTTCCATCCGCTGCCTGTTTGACTGGGATGGGCTCCAGGGTGACGTGCCGATCTCGTGCTGCTGTTGCGATCTCAGCCAAAAGGCGCCTTGCCGTGGTGACTTTGACCACCTCCGGGTTCTTCAAGAACCGCTGAACGCGGTTTACCGAACCAGGCCGCTTTTCGTCCCGTAGGAAGTTTGCTGGTCGCATCTCCAAACGAAAGAGCGCATTCTTGACCCACTCGGCGAGGTCCTCCGGCGCTGGGATTTGGTCAGGGGGTAGGCGGCTTTCTGAACAGTGCATCAATGCCTCGCATCATCATTTACGCCGGAAATCATAAAGTAATATGATTTACAACCGCGAAATATGAAATCTGAAAGACAGCCTGTATAAAAACACAGGTTGAGAGCGTCACGAAAAACCGTGAAAGGTGTTTGCGTTACCGCACGGGGGTGCTGGGCTTTGGAAGTCGACTGGGATAGGCGGCGCAGAAATCTGAGGATCTTGATTGCTGCCCAAGGGTTGAACGCCACGTCACTCGCAGGTCTTGCTGGGCTATCGCCAAACACGGTGTCGAAATTCGCATCCGGCGCAACGCCCACGATGAGTGAACGAACTGCCGAAAGAATCTTGCCGCACCTCGGATTGAAGTCTTTGGCCGAACTGGACACCGACAATCCATTAGGCGATCCGAGAGTAGCTATTCGTCGGCTTCTCGATGACGTGCCCGATTCGGAGCTTCCTGGACTTTTGCAGGAGCTGAAACAGCGCTTCGGCTCTTCTGAGTAGGAGCAAATCTGAGCACAATCTCCAGTGCATCATTGAGGTCGCCGGGTGTAAGCCCCCTCAAAAAAGCGGTAATCTCGTCTCGACGGTTCACTCGCAAGCCTTTAAGAGGCGGCCCTTGTTGACTACAGCAATTCTTCCCGTACGTTTATGATTATCTGCCCTGATAGGCACGGTTTCATAATGCTGCTACCCGTTCAAGCCCATTTTTCCCGCTATGGTTTTGTCGTGCTCGCCCCTGGGGAGAGTCCAACAGCCGCGGTTACGACGTTTCCCGAGGCATGGCATGAAAGGTATTTCGCCCACGAGTTCAGCCGTATTGACCCAGTCTTTCATTTTGCATCGCGACACACCCGCGTTAGCGCTTCGACACTTCTATCGCCTGCCGAGATGTCTTCTCCCCTATTTGAGGAAGCGCGCGCATATGGAGCAGACAGCAACTTCGTATCGGTTTCGAATTTGGGAGGAAGCAGAATGGTTTTTGGCGGTGTGAACCATCATCTGGATCGACGCTCCGCTCAAGAAGCGGAACTAGCCTGCAAGGCTACTCATCGGCAGATCATGGTTGCCCGACTGTCCGGGCTTTCGGATGCCCAAATCGACATCCTAGAGATGTATGAGGAAGGTCTCCTGGACAAAGAAGTGGCGGGTGAGCTCAACGTTTCGATTTCGGCCGTCGCGCAGCGGAAGCAAGCCATCTGCCACCACCTTGGAGTGAATTCGTTTCGGGTCGTCATGGGAGTCTACTCCGTCGCGAAGTGGGGCAGCATTGTCCCGAATCTGGCTTCTGAGATGGGAATTCATAAACGGATATGATACCTGGTCGGCATGAGGTTTTCGACGCAGGTGGTCGATTTAACCGACCCCAATCTGGATCATAAGGTCTACGTCAGCTGTTTGAAATTGCGGCGGGACGTGTTTGTCTCCGCCCTCGGTTGGAACCTATACGAGAGCATGGGTTGCGAGTTCGACCAATACGATACGCCGGCTTCGTACCATGTCGTCGCAACCGCCGAAGATGAACATGTCATTGGATGCATGAGGCTGTTGCGGACCGACAATACGCAAGGGAGCTCGACCTACATGATCCTGGACGCGCACCGCGGCAGGATCCCAAATCTCCCGCCTGGCATCATGGAATGCGAACTGGCCAGCGACAAGGTATGGGAGGCGTCTCGGTTGGCCATTGCCGAAGACGTACCGAGAGCTGAGCGGAACACCCTGCTAGTAGAGCTTATAAGGGCCGGGGTCCGCTTTGCTTCCGATCGAGGCGGCGAGACCATGTTGGGCTTGATGCACCCGGTATTCCGTCGAGTTCTAGAGCGTCGTGGGCTGCAGGTTCGCCAGTTCGGGCCAACTGCGGATCAACGAGACGGCAGGATTTGCGTCTTGCGTCTGGATTTCGCGGGTGCGGATGTGGTTAGCCAATAGCTGGATACTGTTCAGCGCGACGCCAGCTCGTTGTCGCTGCACCACATGTGGTCGGATTCAGGTGAGTTGGATACGGTATTCGCAATTCACTCGTGCGCATGTAGTTGGACGCCGGGTAGCGAAACGGTCTCACCTTTCGATCGATGGCAGCTTTGAGCCCATCTTTACAGATGCTGCGACCTGCACGAATGTCTGAATACATTACCTTGAAAAAACGTGACAGAATCAAAAACTAGTTTTGCCAAGGGTTTGTGGCACAAGATTTTCCAGGTTCACCGCCGCCACATGTTGCTGGGACAAAACGATCGTTAATTGATCTTTTCACGCTTACAATATTAGATTCACAATGTTATTGATTTACATAACGCGGCAATTAACTTAGACCTATGAAATGCCACGCGGACACAATCCCTAGCAGCGTTGATTAACTTGATGCCCGCCTTACGAGAACAGTATATATTGCGGAGTTTCTCGCCAAACAATTCAACCATAACCACTACATTATGAGCGCTTCGACAGTATTCAGTTTTGCTCCCTATTCGTCCTTCGGCTAGTTGTCCAATGTTGACAGACCAACGCAAAGCTGGGACCTTTCGCGCGGTGGGGTGCTTCATGAGGACGCGATATTGTCGGCCATGGTAGAACGGTACCACACGCCCTCAGAGCATGTGCTCCGAAGCCGTATCGACGAGCGCGTCGGCGATCCTGTCTGGTTTCAACAACTCGTCGAACGAGTTGCTCTGGTCCTGCACCCTGACCTTGCGCACCGACTTGTTCCCTTGGGCCGCAACGTAGACGGCAAGCCGCTTCCCGGTTGGCCCGACGCCTATCTCCCGGATGACAACGGAACGATCGTCGCGGTCGAGGCGACGACCGCCCGGGATGCGCTGACGGTCCATTGGGCGAAAGACCTCGAGAAGTTGCAGGCTCGCGTCGAGGCTCACCGGCGCGGCGGTTTCGTTTGGGCGTCTTGGAGCGATGCACCGCGGGACCCCAACCGGATCTCGGCGATGCGGGACGAAGTGGCGGCTCTCGGCGTGCCAAGCTCGCGCATCCACTTGTTCTTTCGCAACAGCCTCTGCCACGAGCTTCGTCATCCCCGTTTCGCGAGGCTCTGGCGCGAGGAGCTGGACCTGCGAACGTCGCCGGCACCGTTCTCACCGATCAACAAAGTCGAGCACCTTTATGGCGAATCCAGTGGCGTCAGCATCGTACCGACGCGAGAGGAGTACGAACGCGGGCGCGTGCCGGCTCCACGGATCCTCAATCGCGTCGAGGCCGCGCTGCGCGAGGCAGGTGCCGCCCTTGTCAGCGGCCACGGCGCTTCAGGTAAGACGACTCTGGCGGTATTACTCGCGCATCAGCCCGCGTTCCGCCAGCAACCGGTGTACTATCTCGACCTTACGGGTGTGACAGATGACGCTCCCGAAGATGGTGGGCTCGCCGACGCCATCGCCGTCTACGGTGACAAAGGCGTGCTCTTCGTCATCGATAATGCGCATCTTGCACCGGCTACGGCCGCGAGCCTCGCCAGGGATTGGCAGTCGCGTTTCACCGGCGCAAGCCTGCTCGTTCTCGGTCGCGAGGTCCGGCCGCTCGAGCGGGAATGGGTGCGCGAGACCGCTCTGCGCGACCTTGCCATGCCAGCGTTCGACCTGGTTATCGAACCGGATGATCTGGCGGGCATCTACCAACGTCTCTGGTGGCGCGAGCGAGGCACCGAGCCACGCCCGGTGCCGAGCGGCAATCGCGACGAGTGGCACGCACTCTTCGGCGGCGATCTAATCGCTTTCAGTGCCGCCGTCCTCCGCCGTGTTCGCGATCCCGGCTGGGCATTCGACTTGAGCCATTCCGATGCCAAAGAATACATTCTTCATAAGTACATAGAGCATCGGGAGTTGCGCGCCGAGCGCGCGCACCTGCTCACTCTCGCCGCTGTGGCGGAGAAGGAAGTCGCGCTACCGGCTGAGGCGCTGCCAAGGCGATCTCTGGAGAGCGCCGTTCGCCACGGCATCGTCTGGATCGAAACCGCGGGCCGATGGAACGAGCACGTCCGCTTTCGTTTCGTGCATTCGGGCTTGGCGGTGCTACTGTTGGCGGCCACCGGTGCCACAGCGCAAGCGGCGGCTCTGCGTTCCCAAGTGCTCGTCGCACATCCGTATGCATGCCTCGCGACCGCCCTGCGCCTGAACAAGATTGGTGACTCGGTGGAGGCCGCCACACTCGTCGGGGCTCTTTGGGCGGAACACCGGTGGGCGCTGGACCAAATGCCGTTGTCATGGTGGGCGGGGACTCTCCGCTCTACCGTTAGGCTCGCCGTTCTCGACGAGCAGGAGCTACGTGAAAGGGCCGACAACTGGCTTGAAGAGGAAACGCACCGCGACGCGCTCGTCCAGCGCGCGTTGTCGACACACCTGGGTGACCTCGCCAGTTTCCTTCGCTACGCTGAAGAGACGGTGCCGGCGGTGTGGAACACCCTGGCGACCGCACTGGCCGAGGACATCCACCGCGACGCGCTCGTCCAGCGCGCGTTGGCGACACACCTGGGTGACCTCGCCAGATTCCTTCGCTACGCTGAAGAGACGGTGCCGGCGGTGTGGAACACCCTGGCGACCGCACTGGCCGAGGACAGCCACCGCGATGCGCTCGTCCATCGCGCGTTGGCGACACACCTGGGTGACCTCGCCAGTTTCCTTCGCTACGCTGAAGAGACGATGCCGGAGGTGTGGAACACCCTGGCGACCGCACTGGCCGAGGACATCCACCGCGACGCGCTCGTCCAGCGCGCGTTGGCGAC
>JASJCA010000095.1 GCA_030066215.1 Rhodobacter sp.
CGCTTGGCCTTGCCTTCCAGATCGCCGACGACATCTTGGACATCGAAGGGGACAGCGCGGTGGCGGGCAAGCGCCTGCAAAAGGACGCTGCCGCCGGCAAGGCGACCTTCGTGTCGCACCTGGGCCTCGACGGGGCCAAGGCGCGGGCGCAGGCGCTGGTCGACGAGGCCGAGGCGGCTTTGGCGCCCTATGGCGCGGCGGCCGAGACCTTGCGGCAGGCGGCGCGCTTCGTTATCTCGCGCCGGATGTGAGACGAGGCAGCGATGGCCACGCGACCTAAGACACCGACCTTGGACAAGGTGCGCACGCCCGCCGACCTCAAGGGGCTGAGCGACGCCGAGCTGCGCCGGGTCGCCGACGAATTGCGGGCCGAAACGATCTCGGCCGTTAGCGAGACCGGCGGGCATCTGGGCGCGGGGCTGGGCGTCGTGGAACTGACCGTTGCGCTGCACGCGGTCTTCGACACCCCGCGCGACCGGCTGATCTGGGACGTCAGCCACCAGTGCTATCCGCACAAGATCCTCACCGGGCGGCGCGACCGGATCCGCACCCTGCGGCAGAAGGACGGGCTGAGCGGCTTCACCAAACGCAGCGAAAGCGCCTATGACCCGTTCGGCGCCGCGCATAGCTCGACCTCGATTTCGGCGGCGCTCGGCTTTGCCGTCGCCCGCGACCTCGGCGGCGCGCCCGACCATGGGCTCGGCGACGCCATCGCGGTGATCGGCGACGGCGCGATGTCGGCGGGCATGGCCTATGAGGCGATGAACAACGCCGGCCACATGGGCAAACGCCTGATCGTGATTTTGAACGACAACGAGATGTCGATCGCGCCGCCCGTCGGCGCGATGTCGTCCTATCTGTCGCGGCTTTACGCCGGCGCCCCGTTCCAGGAACTCAAGGCCGCGGCCAAGGGCGCGGTCAGCCTGCTGCCCGAGCCGTTCCAGGAAGGCGCCCGGCGCGCCAAGGAGATGCTGAAAAGCATGACCGTTGGCGGCACGCTGTTCGAGGAGCTGGGATTCAGCTATCTCGGCCCGATCGACGGCCACGACCTGGACCAGCTTCTGCCGGTCCTGCGCACGGTGCGGGCGCGGGCGACGGGGCCGGTGCTGATCCATGTGATCACGAAAAAAGGCAAGGGCTACGGCCCCGCCGAAGAGGCCCGCGACAGGGGCCACGGCGTGTCGAAATTCGACATGGTCACGGGCGAGCAGAAGAAGGCGCCGTCGAACGCGCCGAGCTATACAAAGGTCTTCGCGCAGGCGCTGATCGACGAGGCCGTGCGCGACGACAGGATCGTCGCCGTCACTGCGGCTATGCCGGACGGCACCGGGCTGAACCTCTTTGCCGAGCGCTTTCCGGCGCGCTGTTTCGACGTCGGCATTGCCGAGCAGCACGGCGTGACCTTCTGCGCCGGGCTGGCGGCGGGCGGCCTGAGGCCGTTCTGCGCGATCTACTCGACCTTCCTGCAGCGCGGCTACGACCAGGTGGTGCACGACGTGGCGATCCAGCGCCTGCCGGTGCGCTTCGCCATCGATCGGGCCGGGCTGGTGGGCGCCGACGGCGCCACCCATGCCGGCGCCTTCGACATCGGCTATCTCGCCAACCTGCCGGGCTTCGTGGTGATGGCTGCGGCGGATGAGGCGGAACTGAAGCACATGGTCGCCACCTCTGCGGCCCATAACGACGGACCGATCGCGTTCCGCTTTCCGCGCGGCGAGGGCGTCGGCGTCGAGATGCCCGAGCGCGGCGAGGTGCTCGAGATCGGCAAAGGCCGGATTGTGCGCAAGGGTCAGCGCGTGGCGATCCTGTCCTTCGGCGCGCGGCTGAAAGAGGTCTGCGAGGCGGCCGATTCGCTGGCCGCCCGGGGCGTGAAGCCCACGGTCGCCGACGCCCGCTTCGCCAAGCCGCTCGACCGCGACCTGATCCTGGGCCTGGCCGCCGACCACGCCGCGCTGATCACCATCGAGGAAGGCGCCGTCGGCGGGTTCGGCAGCCACGTGGCCCATCTGCTGGCCGAAGAAGGCGTGTTCGATCAGGGACTTAGCTTTCGCTCGATGGTGCTGCCCGACATCTTCATCGACCAGGCCAGCCCGCGCGACATGTACGCCGCTGCGGCGATGAATGCCGCCGATATCGAGGCCAAGGTGCTCGAGGTCCTGGGGATAACCTCGATTTCCAGCCGCCGCGCCTGATGCAGGATTTCAACACTTGTGGCATCGCGGCCATGATCGGGCCAAAGCGGTGGCCTTGCGGCGGAATTTGTACTAGATGTGGTGTAGAGAAACTTGGGGCGGTACCATGAAAAATGTCCTTTTCGCAGCAGCAATCTCCCTCGCGGCCACCAGCGCCCATGCCGGCAGCTACGGCGCCCCGGTGATTGAACCCGAAGTGATCATCGAAGAGACCGCCGCGTCCTCGTCCAACGACGACTGGGTCGGCGTGATGATGGCGTTCCTGACCATCGTCGTGATCGGCATCGGCAACAACTAAGACGACGGCAGCCTGACGGGACCCGGGCGTTCGCGGTAGCGCGCGGTACTGTTTCCGTGTGCGCGTACGTTCGGGTGGCGCGGTGCCGTCTCGGGACCGGGTGCGCTCTAGCCGGCTTGCTCGGATGCGAGCAGCGCCGCCAGCCCGGCCCTGTAATCGGGATATTTCAGCGCGACCCCAAGCTCGTCCTTGATGCGGTCGTTCCGGACCCGTTTTGACTCTGCATAGAAGCTTCGCCCCATCGGAGTCATCTCGGCCGCGTCGAACGGCACTTCCGGTGGCGGCGGCTGGCCGAGCAGCCCGGCGGCATGGGCGATGACGTCCTGCGGCGGGGCCGGGTCGTCGTCGCAGACGTTATAGACCGCGCCCGGGTTCGGCCGCGCGATCGACGCCGCCAGCACCTGCGCGATGTCCTCGACATGGATCCGGCTGAACACCTGCCCCGGCTTGACGATGCGCCGCGCGGTGCCGGCCCGCACCTTGGCGAACGGGCCGCGGCCGGGCCCGTAGATCCCGGCGAGGCGGAAGATGTGCAGGGGCAGACCGGTCTCGGCGGCGAGGTCCTGCCAGGCGGCCTCGGCCGCGACCCGCGCCCGCCCGCGCCTGGTCGTGGGCGTGAGCGGCGTGGTCTCGTCGACCCAGCCGCCCTGGTGGTCGCCATAGACGCCGGTGGTCGACAAATACCCGACCCAGGCGAGATGCGGCGCGGCTGCCGCGACGGCGTCGCGGGCGTGTGCCAGGACCGGGTCGCCGCCGTCTTCCGGCCCGGCCGAGATCAACAGATGCGTCGCCGCGCCGAGGCCCGGCCCCGGGTCCTCGCCGGGCCAGATCAGCGGGGTGACGCCCTCGGCCCGCAGTTGTTCTGCCTTGTCGCGGCGCCGCGTGGTGCCGATCACGCGCCAGCCCTGGGGCAACAGCCGCCGCGCCAGCGCGCGGGCGGAATAGCCGTGGCCGAAAGAAAACAGCGTCCTGTCCATGCCGCCTTGTCCGGCGGCGCGCGGCGAAGTGCAAGCGGGTTGACGGCAAGCGATTCTGCGATTAGTTAATTAACTGATGAGCGAAATACATGATCCCGGCCTCGTCGCCACCTTCGCAGCACTGGGCGACCGCACCCGATTCGCCATCGTCGAGCGGCTCTTGACCGAGGGTGCGCTGTCGGCAGGCGAGCTGCAGGACGTGGCCGACATTTCGGCGCCGGCGATTTCACGGCATCTGAAGGTGCTGCGCGAGGCGGGGCTGATCACCCAGACCGTCGACCGGCAGCGCCGGATCTACGCCGTCGCGCCCCAGGCGGTGGCGACGATCGGCGCCTGGACGATGAGCCACCGGGCGTTCTGGCAAGAAAGCCTCGACCGGCTTGCTGCCGCGTTGGACGAAGAGGAGCCCTAGAGCATGTCCAATCCAACTGAATTCACCGCGCCACCCGAACGCATTTACTGGCGCAAACGCTGCCTCGGGCGGCGCGGTGATTACCCGACTCCATTCAGAGTGGACACGCTCTAGATGCCCGGCCTGACGCTCGAGTGCCATTTTGACGCCGCCCCGCAGCGGGTCTTCGATTTCATCTCGAAGACCGAGCATCTGCTGACCTGGTGGGGGCCGGAAGGGCTGTTCGTGCCCGAACACCGGCTGTCCTTCGAGCGCACCGGGCCCTGAATGTCGGTGATGCAGAACGACAAGGGCGACAGGTTTAAGGTGTCGGGGCAGGTCACCCATGTGGACCCACCGAGCTCGATCGGCTTCACCTGGGCCTGGCACGACGAGAACGACGTGCGCGGGGTGGAAAGCCACGTGACGATCCGCCTGGTGCCGGCGCAGAATGGCGGCACGGCGTTCCACCTCAGCCATGTCGACCTGCCCGACGACGAGACCGCGCAGAACCACGAGATGGGCTGGACCTCGTCCCTGCGTAAGCTTACGGCTGAACTGGCGGCCTAGATTTCAACCAAGGGAGACTGCACCATGCCAAAATTCATTTTTGCTTATCACGGGGGCGGGATGCCCGAGACGCCGGAAGAGGGCGAGAAGGCGATGGCGCAATGGGGTGCCTGGTATGGCGAGCTGGGCGACAAGGTCGTCGATGGCGGTGCGCCGGTGGGCATGTCCTCGACTGTCAGCGCCGGTGGCGTGGCCGACAACGGCGGCGCCAATCCGCTGTCGGGCTACACGGTCGTCGAAGCGGCCGACCACGCCGCGGCCAACGAAATGGCCAAAGGCTGTCCGCTGGTCCAGGACGGCAGCGGCTCGGTCGAAGTCGCGCCGATCATGGAGATGTAGGCGACCGCAAGGACAGGTTTGGCCTGATGCCGCCGGCGGACGTTCTGGGCCAGCGCCGGGCACGGACTCAAGGGGCGCAGCCCCGCCGTGCCCATCGCCGCCCCGCCCGGGTGGGGTGGCGATTGGTCGAGGCTTGCGCACCGCTTGAGGTCCTACGGACTCGACAGCCATAAAGCGCTGCCGATCAGAGGTCGGATCGCCACCCCGCGGGTCGGCGATGGGCACGACTTCTCTCTCGACCTGCAACAGCCGCCCTGGCGCAAACACCAGCCATAAGGACTTCCGCGCGAACCCGTCCCACAGTAGGCTTCGGCAGAGGAGACCGCCGATGCCGAAGCTCGACCTCGAACGCGCCCTGGCGCTCCGCACGCCCGAAGAGACGCGCCGGTTTTATGCCGACTGGGCCGCGCGCTACGACAGCGAACATGTGGCCGGCAACGATTACATCCAGCCCCGCCGCCTGGCCGACTGTTTTGCCGAGGCGGGCGGCGCCGGGCCGGTGCTCGACTTCGGCGCCGGCACCGGGGTGATGGGGGCGGAACTGGCCCGGCTCGGCATCGGGCCAATTGATGGGCTGGACCTCACGCCCGAGATGCTCGATGTCGCCCGGACCAAGGGCGTCTACCGCGACCTGATTGCCGGTAACATCCTCGACGGTCTGGAGCTGCCCGCGGCCAGCTATGCCGGCGTGGTCAGCGCCGGCACCTTCACGCTGGGCCATGTCGGCCCCGAGGGCCTCCCGCCGCTCTTGCGCCTGGTGCGTCCAGGCGGGCTGATCGCATTGGCGATCAACCACGCGCATTACGACGCCGCCGGGTTCGCGGACGCGTTCGAGGCCTTGGCCGGGCAGATCGCCGACCTCACCCTGACCGACATCCCATACTACGGCGCCAAGGCGACCGGCCCGCACAAGGACGACACCGGCTACGCGACGCTGTTCCGCAAGGTGTGACGCGCAAGGCCGCCCCGCACACGACCCTCCCCGGCACCGGCCCTGCGAAAGGATCGGCAACACCGGCTTAGCCTTGCCCCGTCGGGGTGAAGTTCCACTGCGCCTCGGCCAAGAGCGCCTCACGGCCGCCGAGTTCGGCCACCCGCCGCGCCTGATCGGCATGGGCGCGGGCGTCGATCACCTCGGGGTCCATCCAGCGCGCCAGCCTCCGGCGGGCCTCGGCCACGACGTCGGGCCGGTGCGCTGCGAGGTCCTCGTGCTCGGACGGGTCCGCGCCCAGCTCGAACAGCTGTGGCGGATGGCCTTGGGCGTAGTGCATGTATTTCCACCGCGCCGCGCCGTCGTTCCAGCGCACCATGGTGATCCCGACCGAGGCGCCGCCGTCGTGGTATTCCGACAGCACCGTGCGGCTGCCGAGCGGCGCTTCGAAGAGCGGCCTGCCGCCATAGGGCCGGACCGATGCGCCGAAGCTCTGGGCGATGGTCGGTGCGATGTCGATCAGGCTGACCGGATCGACCCGCCGCCCCGGCGCCACCCCCGGCCCCGCCAGGATCAGCGGCACCCGGGCCGAGGCCTCGTACATCGTCGACTTGCCCCAGAACCCCTTCTCGCCCAGCATCTCGCCATGGTCCGCGGTGAAGATCACCAGCGTCTCGTCGACCAGCCCCGCCGCATCCAGTGCCCCAAGCACCGCGCCCACCTGCCGGTCGAGAAACGTGCAGAGCCCGCGATAGGCCGCCCGGGCGATGCCGCGGGTCTCGGGCGTGAACCAGGGGTCGTGATCGAAGAACCCCGCGAGTTCGCGCAGGATCGGGTGGTCCGGCACCGCCTCGGCCGGCGCGGCGCAGGCGGACGGGTCGTAGCGCGCGATATCCTGCTCGGGCGCGCGCAGCGGATAATGCGGCGAAACCCACGAGACGAAGGCGCACCAGGGCGCCCCCGCCGCTTGCTGCGCGATCCAGTCGCAGGCCGCCTCGGTGACCTGCGCGTCATACCGGGTGTAGTCGGTCCAGCCTGTACCGATGTCCTCGGCCAGTTCGCGCGTGGCGTCGTAGCCGGCTAAGGGCTGGCGCAAGAGGCCGCGCACCCAGCCCTTGCCGGCGATGTGCATCGGCAGGATCTGCTCGGAAAACCCGGTGTCGTCCTCGCCCGACCGGAAATGCAGCTTGCCGATCGAGGTCACCGGCACGCCCATCGCCCGCACCGCATGGGCCCAGGATCGCACCCGCCCGTCATAGGCCTCGGACGAGGACCAGTAGCCGCCCAGGGCATGCAGGCATTGCCCGCAGGCGATCGCCGCGCGCGCCGGAACGCAGATCGGCGACGGGGTATAGGCGGCGTCGAACACCGTCCCGCGCGCGGCAACCGCATCGAGATGCGGTGTGTGCACGCCCGCATCCAGCGCCCAGCCCGCCATCTCGTCGGCCATCAGGAAAAGGACGTTCACCGGCCGGTATACATCTGCGTCTTGCGCGCGCGGGTTTCGCTTGTCGCGGCCTCCGACCCGTCATGAAAGGTACCGAACCAGCGGTCGAACGGGATCTCGGAGGTGCCGTAGTTGCACTCGAAATACCGGTGATGCAGCTGGTGGAAGAAGTCGCCCGCCTTCGCGACTTCGGCCTCGTCCTTCATCACGCGCTCGAATCCGGAATGCGAAAACACCGGGCTCAGCTGCTGGAAATAGCAGTGGAACATCAGGTGCAGCGGGTGCGAAGGCACGATCAGGTGGACGAAATAGGTCGAGAAATAGAGCAGGTTTTCCAGCCAGTGGTTCGAGATGCCGGACCAGGGCCCGATATTGACGTTGCGGTGATGCACCGCGTGGACGTGCTTGTAGAGCCGTGGGTGATGTTCCAGCCGGTGCGTCCAATAGAAGTGCAGGCCCGACCACATCGGGATCAGCGCCATCCAGACCACGCACCAGACCGGGTGCGAGGCGAAGCTCACCACCGGCGTCCAGCCGTTGGCCATCGCCCAGAAGATCAGGCACTGATACACCGTCGCCACCGTCATCGCGCTGCCGAGCGTCCACCAGATGTTGTCGAGCACCTGGTCGTTGAAGGTGAAGGTGCCGTTGCCGTGGCTCAGGTCGCGGCGGTCGAATTTGCGCCGCATGCCCTGGCCGCGGCGGATGTAGAGCCACCAGTGCAGCCCGCCCGCGATCACTGCCTGCGGGATCAAATTGATCAGCCAGATGCGGATGATCCAACCGGGCTCGAAGGTTCGCATCGCCTCCAGCGGCGGCAGGAACAGCGCATAGACCAGCACCGCCACGGCGAAGCACACGGTCAGTGCCGTCAGCGGCAGCCAGGCACCGCGGTACCAGCGCCAGACCGCCGCCGGGCGGAGCGGCCAGTCGAAGAGCGGGTTCAGCCGAACCGCGCCCGGGTGATGGTGCCAGCGGTCTTGTTCGTTTCCGATGGAGAAATCCGTCATTCAGGCCTCCCGCGGTCTTGCTCGAACGCTGGCGCAGGCGGTGGGCCAAATCTGTGCCGATTGCGACCGCGGCGCGGTCGGAATCAAACCCTATCGGCTGTGTTCCGGCGGGCCTCCCCAGACTTGTGGGACAAGGAATTGACCGAAGGTCCGGACCGGCGAGGCCCGCACTCGCATTTAGACACGCGGACCCGATTGGGGTCCGGGGCCCTAGAACCGTCGGTTTTGCCAGACTGCAAGCGCCAATAGTATGGGGAACGCCAGGACAAAAGCGGCCGCCAGGAAATCATGAAGCTCCCAACGGAAACGACTACCTAGAAACGGCAAGAAAGCGACGATCACATAAATCGCGGCGAAAATCGCGTAGATCGACACCTCAAAACTGCCAACTGTGTCGGCAAACCTTGATTTCGTCTTCAGCCGAAGAAAGATGAAGAAGAAGATGACGAATGGCGATAGGAAAAGGATCAGGAGTCCCGTGAAGAGGGCACCGTCCGGCCTTTCGTTCACCATGCTCAGCAGACCGCCGAAGAACCACTGGCCGACCCAAAAAAAGACGACGATCAACGCAATGGCGATCCAGCAGAGCACCATCCCTATTGTCGCTGGCGTGTTAATCGGTGGGATCGAAGGTCGCTTGTCCGTCATGTCCTACACTAGCTACGTTCACAAACCGCCTATGCTCTCAACCGGGCATGATGCAGTCTAAGTCGTCGTCAAGACGGACATGCCGCGCCAAAGAACAAACTCACACCTCCCGGAGTGTCAACTCGCGTAATCCGAGCCTTCATCGTCCAAGATCGCCTTCAGCTCGGCCAGGTGCCGCACGTCTTGCTCGTCGTACTCCTCGATCTCGCGCGCGGTCTTCTCGGCGATCTCGTCCGATAACTCCCGCAATGGCTGCCCGGTCTGCAGCGCGCGGATATAGGTCTCGGCGGCGCGCTCGAAGAAATACATTCGGTTGAAGGTCTCGGCGGCGGTCCGGCCGATCACCATGATCCCGTGGTTGCCCATGATCATCACCCTCTTCTTCGGGTCGTCGAAGAGCCGGGCACACCGCTCTCCCTCTTCCTCGAAGGCCAGTCCGCCATAGCTGTCGTCGATCACATAGCGGTTGAAGAACATCGCCGAGTTCTGGTCGATCGGCGGCAGCTGCGAGTCCGCCAGCGAGGCCAACACCGTGGCATGGATCGAATGCACATGCATCGCGCAACGGGCATGCGGACATAGCCGGTGCAGGGCGCCGTGCAGACCCCAGGCGGTGGCGTCTGGTGCATCGGGGCCGTTCAGCGTGTCCGGGTCGTTGGCATCCAGAAGCAGCAGATCAGAGGCCTTGATCCGGCTGAAATGCACCTGGTTGCGGTTCATCAAAAATTGCGTGCCGTCGTCGTTCACCGCCAGGCTGAAATGGTTCGACACCGCTTCGTGCAGGTTCAGCCGCGCGGTCCAGCGGAACGCGGCGGCTAGGTCCACCCGCTCGGACCAATGATCCATGTTCGGGCGGGGGTGCAACTGGGTGGCTTCCATGGCGTCCTCCAAGGCGTCCCCGCCACACTGCGCCAAATCCAGCGCGCTGCAAGCCGAATTGCGACATCCCTTGCGCTTGCGCGAAAAGTCACGAGAATTGGTCCATGGAACCGAATGCATTTCCGTCCTGGGCCGACAGCGCCCCGCATCTGATCGCCGTCGCCGCCGGACGCGCCCCTGCCGATACCGTGATCCGGGGCGGCCGCGTGGTGAATGTGCACAGTCGAGAGGTGCTGGACTGGCAGATCGCCATCACCGCGGGGCGGTTCGCCTATGTCGGGCCGGACGCGTCGCATTGCATCGGCCCTGAGACGCAGGTGATCGAGGCCGAGGGGCGCTATGTCATCCCCGGCCTCTGCGACGGCCACATGCACATAGAGTCGGGCATGCTGACCCCAGCCGAGTTCGCCCGCGCGGTGATCCCGCACGGCACCACCACAATGTTCACCGACCCGCACGAGATCGCCAATGTGCTGGGGCTGCGCGGCGTACGGCTGATGCATGACGAGGCGCTGTTGCAGCCGATCAACATCTACACCCAGATGCCGTCCTGCGCGCCCTCGGCCCCGGGGCTCGAGACCACCGGATACGAGATCACGCCCGAGGATGTCGCCGAGGCGATGACTTGGCCAGGGATCATCGGGCTCGGCGAGATGATGAATTTCCCCGGCGTCGTCGCCGGCGACGCCAAGATGCTGGCCGAGATGGCGGCGACCCAGGCGGCGGGAAGGACCATCGGCGGGCACTATGCCTCGCCCGATCTCGGGCCCGCGTTCCACGCCTACGCCGCCGGCGGCCCCGCCGACGACCACGAGGGCACCGCAGAGGCCGACGCGATGGCGCGGGTGCGCCAGGGCATGCGGGCGATGCTGCGGCTGGGCTCGGCCTGGTACGACGTGGAGCGTCAGATCACGGCGGTCACGGAAAAGGGTCTGGACCCGCGCAACTTCATCCTTTGTACCGACGACTGCCACTCGGGCACGCTGGTCCATGACGGCCACATGAACCGTGTGGTTCGCCATGCGATCGACTGCGGCTGTGAGCCAATGGTCGCGCTGCAGATGGCCACGGTGAACACGGCGACGCATTTCGGGCTGGAGCGCGAGCTGGGCTCGATCGCCCCCGGCCGCCGCGCCGATCTGATCCTGACCTCGGACCTAACGACCCTGCCCGTTGAGCACGTGATCGCTCGAGGCGTCACCGTGGCGCTGGACGGCGAAATCCAGGTCGACTGCCCGCATCTCGACTGGCCCGCCGATGCCCGCGCCACGGTGCACCTCGGCAAGACCCTCGCCGCCACCGATTTCATCGTTGCCGCGCCCGAGGGCGCCAACCGCGTCAAGGCCAAGGTCATCGGCGTCGTCGAGAACCAGGCCCCGACCAAGGCGCTGACGGCCGAGCTCGACGTCGCCGACGGCACCGTCGAGGGCGACCCCGCGCAAGACGTCTGCCAGATCGCGCTGGTGGAACGCCACCGCGGCACCGGCCAGGTCACCAACGGCTTCGTCTCGGGCTTCGGCTATCAGGGCCGCATGGCGATGGCCTCCACCGTCGCCCATGACAGCCACCACATGATCGTCGTTGGCACCAGCCGCACGGACATGGCCCTGGCCGCGAACCGCCTCGGAGAGGTCGGCGGCGGCGTCACCGTTTGGCAGGACGGAGAGGAACTGGCGCTGGTCGAACTGCCGATCGCGGGACTGATGTCCGACGACCACGCGCCCACCGTCGCCGCCAAGGCCCAGAAAATGGTCGAGGCGGTGCAGGCCTGCGGATGTTCGCTCAACAACGCCTACATGCAGCACTCGCTGCTCGCGCTGGTGGTGATCCCGGAACTCCGGATTTCCGATCTCGGCCTCGTCGACGTCACCCGGTTCGAGATCACTGAGCTCTTCGAGGCCACGGCATGAACGTCGCCGACCCGCATCTGCCGGTCCAGACCCCGGACCTGCCCGGGCCGGAGCGGTTCCGCGATGCGACCTCGGCGGTGAACCGGCTGACCGAGATCTACGACGCCGGCACCCGGTTTCTGCGGGCGCATTTCGAGGAGACGCTACGCACCGGCATGCCCGCCTCGCGGTTCCGCGCCTGCTATCCGGAAATTCGCATCGCCACCACGAGCTTCGCCCAGGTCGACAGCCGGCTGAGCTTCGGCCACGTCGCCGAGCCCGGCACCTACGCCACAACCGTCACCCGCCCCGACCTGTTCCGCGGCTACCTGATCCAGCAGATCGGCCTTCTGGTCGAAAACCACAAGCTGCCGGTCTCGATCGGCCCCTCCGCGACCCCGATCCCGGTGCATTTCGCCGTCGGCGCCGAGGGCGTCACCGTCCCGCACGAGGGCGCGCTGGACTTCACTTTGCGCGACGCCTTCGACGTGCCGGACCTCTCGACCACCAACGACGATATCGTCAACGGCACCGGCGCGTCGATCGACGGCACCGCGCCGTTGGCCCCGTTCACGGCGCAGCGCATCGACTACTCGCTGGCGCGGCTGAACCATTACACCGCCACCGACCCCGAGCATTTCCAGAACTTCGTGCTGTTCACCAACTACCAGTTCTATGTCGAAGAGTTCGAGGCCTACGCCCGCGCGCAACTCGCCGACCCCGCCAGTGGCTACACATCCTTCGTAGGTCCCGGCAATGTCGAGGTCCTGGCCGCCGACGACCCGTGCCCGGCACCGGCCAAGCTGCCGCAGATGCCGACCTATCACCTCAAGCGCGCCAACCGCTCGGGCATCACGCTGGTCAACATCGGCGTCGGCCCGTCGAACGCCAAGACCGCCACAGACCATATCGCCGTCCTGCGTCCGCATGCCTGGCTGATGGTCGGCCATTGCGCCGGCTTGCGGAACTCGCAGCGGCTCGGCGATTTCGTCCTGGCGCATGCCTACTTGCGCGAAGACCACGTGCTCGACGACGATCTGCCGGTCTGGACCCCGATCCCGCCGCTGGCCGAAATCCAGATCGCGCTGGAACAGGCCGTGGCTAAGGTCACCAAGCTCGAGGGCTACGAGTTGAAGCGCATCATGCGCACGGGCACCGTCGCCACCATCGACAACCGCAACTGGGAACTGCGCGAGCATACCGGCCCGGTGCAACGCCTCAGCCAATCCCGTGCCATCGCGCTGGACATGGAATCGGCCACCATCGCCGCCAATGGCTACCGCTTTCGGGTGCCCTACGGCACGCTTCTGTGCGTGTCCGACAAGCCCTTGCACGGCGAGTTGAAACTGCCCGGCATGGCCAGCGATTTCTACAAAACCCAGGTCGCGAACCACCTGCTAATCGGCATCCAGGCGATGGAACATTTGCGCGGCATGCCGCTCGAACGCATCCATTCGCGTAAACTTCGCAGCTTCGAAGAGACCGCATTTTTGTGAAATCGACCGAAAATCGGCACAAAATGCAGGAAAATAAGGCCGTGAAGCACACAAATCCTTGTGCGCCACCCCCATATTCCGTTAACGTTCAGCAATAACCCGCTAGGACGGGCGTGAACGAGGAGATCATACATGGCCAAACCCCTGACCAAGACCCAGCTTGTGGCCGCCCTGGCGGAAGAGCTCGGATCCGACAAGAAATCGGCGACCGCCGCGCTGGACGCCGTCGCCAGCGTCATCACCCGCGAAGTGTCCGGCGGCGGCGCAGTGACCATCCCGGGCGTCGGCAAGATCTATTGCCGTGAGCGGCCCGAGCGCATGGTGCGCAACCCCGCCACCGGCGAGCAAATCCGCAAGGATGCCGACAAGGTCGTCAAGATGACCATCGCCAAGGCGCTGAAAGACAGCGTCAACGGCTGAGTTTCTCCCCAAGGCGCAAAGCCAATTGGGCCGCGAAACAGCGGCCCTTTTTTATTCCTGACCGCTGCCGGCCTCTATCGGCTTTGCAGCCATCACTTGCGTCACCGCCTCGGCCAGAGCTTGGCGGCTGACGGGTTTGGTTAGGAACACGTCACCGCCGGTTAGTTTTCCGGTGCCATGCAGCTGCTCGTCGCTGTAACCCGACAGCAGGATCACCGGCAGTCCGGGCAGACGCTCCCGGAACCGACGGGCCAGCTCCGGCCCCTTGGGCTGCCCGGGCATCACCACGTCGGTGATCAGAAGATCGACACGGTGTCCATCGCGGTCGAGATAGGCGATTGCCTCCTGGCCGTTGGTCGCCGCGTCGACCTGCAGCCCCATCTGGCGCAGAACCCGGGACAAGACCAGCCGCACCGCGGTTTCATCCTCGACCAACAGCGCGCGCCCCGAGAGCCGCTCGCCGGAACCTCCAGTCGCTCTCACGCCCACATCCGCCGTTGCCTCACCGGTCGCGGCCGGAATGTACAGCGTCACCGCGGTACCCTCACCCTCGCGGCTTTGAATCCGCAACAGCCCGCCCGACTGATCCACAAACCCGTCAACCATGGCCAGACCAAGGCCCGATCCCATTTCTGGCCCCTTCGAGGTCACGAAAGGCTCGGTCACCCGAGGCAACAGATCGGCGGCGATTCCGTTGCCGGTATCGGCGATCTCCAGCGCCACGAAATCCCCTGCAGGCACCACGTCGCCCCGCCCGGTCAGCTGATCTTCGGCGAACCGGTGTTCGCGGATTCGGATTGACAGGCTGCCGCCCTCGGGCATCGCGTCCCGCGCGTTGACCATGATATTCAGGATCGAGCTTTCCAGCAGGCCGACATCCACACTGATCTCGGCCTCTGGGCTGTCCTTGTTTTGCCAATCGATGGCGATGTCCTCGGGCAGGGTCCGGCGCAACAGTGGCAACATCTGCCCGACCACGGTCTTCAGGGCCACACACTTCGGGTCCAGTTGCGATTGCCGCGCGAAACTTAGCAGGCGCCGGGTCAGATCTGCGCCTTTCTGGCTGGCCGCGATGATCGACTGCCGGGCCTCGCGGTCCTCGTCATTGAGCCCCTCAGGCTCGAAGAGCTCCGCGTTACCGAGAATGACGGCCAGCAGGTTGTTGAAGTCATGCGCGATGCCGCCGGCGATCCGCCCGACGGCTTCCAGCTTCTGCGATTGGCCCAGCATCTCGGTCTTCTGCCGAAGCTCCTCGCGCGCGGCCATGGATTCGGAGATGTCGATGACGAAGCCGTCCCAAAGCGTATCACCATCGGGTGATCGCGTCGGCGTCGCCCGGCACTCGATCCAGCGGTTGTACCCGTCGGGCAGCACCACGCGCCAACGGTGCTGCAGCTTGGTTTGGCTCTGAGTACCCCTACCGAAGGCGCTCTCGACCCCAGCCACGTCGTCGGGATGCACGGTCGCCCACACCTTGCCGGGATCGCCGACGATTTCTTCGGCCTTCAAGCCCCAGACCTTCTCGGCCCCCGCGCTCATATAGTCGATGCTGTCGGTGCCGTCGGTGTTCAGCCGGTAGCGAAAGATCGCACCCTCGAAATTCGCCGCCAGCGTCGCCAGGCGTTGCTCGCTCTCGTGCAGCTCCCGCACTGCCTGCATCTCTTGCGAAATGTCGAAGGTGACGCCCGCCATGGTCAGCGCTACGCCATCCGGTCCGCGCATGGCGGCCCCCTCGGTGCGGCACTCCACGTAATGCCCATCCCGGTGCCGTACCCGAAGGATGCAGCGGTAAGGTTCGTCGCGCTCAAGATGTGCGGCGATCCTGGCTTGCACCATGCCGATGTCGTCAGGATGGACGCGGTCGAAGAAACTATCGGCGACGGGTTCGAAGTCGTCTTCCTCCAGCCCGTACATTTCCAGCAGGCGCTTGCTCCAGAACACCGAGCCGTCGCTGAAGTCCCAACGCCAGACACCGACTTGTTCGCCGAGCGTCGCCAGCGTCTGACGCACATCCGAGCCCCACGGGTCCTGGCCCGGGCCGCCGTCGCCGTCATTGACCATGTGCATCCGTGCCCCTGCTAAAAAAACCCCTGTACCCGCGCTCAACGAACGCTGGTATATTGCAGGATCGGTGCACGTGCAAAGCGAGCAGGTATAGATCCAGGTACAATGCGGCGATGCCCGGACTGAACCGACTTGCACCGCGCCAGGTCATGGCCCAAGGAGGCCGGGCAGGCAATTGCGGGCAGGGGCATGGATATCCGCGCGATCGCGATGGGGGTGGCGTTCGCCGTCATGTGGGCCTCGGCCTTCACCTCGGCGCGTATGATCGTCGCCGACGCGCCGCCGCTGACCGCGCTTGCGATCCGGTTCCTGATCTCCGGCGCGATCGGCGTCGGCGTCGCCGCGTGGATGGGCCAGTCATTGCGATTGACCCGCATGCAATGGACCGCAACCGCCGTCTTCGGCTTGTGCCAGAACGCACTCTATCTCGGCCTGAACTTCGTTGCGATGCAGACCATCGAGGCGAGCCTCGCCGCAATCATCGCTTCGGCAATGCCGCTGCTCGTGGCCTTGGGCGGGTGGGCTGCGTTTGGAGAGAGGGTGCGGCCCTTGGGCGCCGTCGGCCTGATTGCCGGCATCACAGGCGTCGGTCTGATCATGGGCGCGCGCATCACCGGTGGCGTCGATCTCTACGGCCTGACCTTGTGCATCCTTGGTGTCCTGTCGCTGACGGCCGCGACCATGGCGGTGCGCGGCGCCTCGTCGGGTGGCGACTTCTTGATGATCGTCGGTCTGCAAATGCTGATCGGAAGTGCCGCCCTTGCCCCCGCCGCCCTGCTGCTTGAGACCTGGGAGGTCAACTGGACCTTGGCCTTGGGGGCGGCCTTTATCTATACCACCCTGATCCCCGGTCTCGCCGCCACCTGGGTTTGGTTCTGGCTCGTCAACCGCATTGGTGCCGTCCGCGCGGCCACCTTCCACTTTCTCACCCCGTTCTTTGGCGTCGCCGTCGCCGCCGTGCTCCTTGGCGAGGCGCTTGGCGCGCTCGACGCCCTGGGTGTCGCGGTGATCACACTGGGAATCCTCGCTGTCCAACTGTCGAAACAGGCCGGCCGTTGACGCGGTTTTGAACGTCTGAAACGCGCGCCAAGCGTGACAGCCGCGCGTGACTGCGCCAGATAGGCGCGGGATGGACCTGATCTTCGCATATGGCGCCGGCCTACTGACGCTTATCAATCCTTGCGTTCTGCCGATCCTACCGATCGTCCTGGCCACAGCGTTGCAGGCATCGCGGCACGGTCCGCTGGCTGTCGCCGCGGGGATGAGCCTCAGCTTCGTGGTTCTGGGCATGTCCGTCACCGTGCTAGGACGCGCCGTTGGACTGACGCCCGAGACCATCGCTGACGCCGGCGCCGTGCTGATGATCGGCTTCGGGCTGGTCCTGTTGGTCCCGCGGTTTTCCGAACGGTTCGCCACCGCCACAGCGGGCGTCTCGGCCCGCGCCGACCAAGGAATTGATGACATCGACCGATCCGGCCTTGGCGGTCAGTTCCTCGGCGGAGCGCTTTTGGGGGCGGTTTGGTCGCCCTGCATTGGACCGACGCTCGGCGGCGCGATCTCGCTGGCCAGCCAGGGCGAAAGCCTGGTTCGCGCCACCGCGATCATGACGTTCTTTGCGCTCGGCGTTGCAACGGTGATCCTTGCCCTCGGCTATGGTGCCCGCAGCGTGATCCAGCGTCGCCAGGCCTGGATGCGCGTCGTGGCCGCCAAAGCTCGTCCGATCCTCGGCGCGGTCTTCATCGCCGTTGGCGCAGGGCTCTTGCTTCGCGTCCACCACATCTTGGAATCCTGGGCGCTGGACACTCTGCCGCCTTGGCTCGTTGATCTTTCGGTCTCGCTGTAAGGAGAACCCATGAACCGCCGTACCTTCCTCGCCACCGCAGCGGCCTTTGCCGCCACTCCGGCGCTGGCCGTCACCCAATACACCCCCGGCCTCGTCGCCCAGCGTCTCGCTGCCGGCGAAACCGTCTTCCTCGACTTCACCGCGCCGTGGTGTACGACCTGTCGCGCGCAGGGCCGGGTATTGGAACAGTTGAAGCAGGAAAACCCCGCCTACGAGCAGGCCATCACCTTCATCGAGGTTGATTGGGACACCTACCGCACCGCCGATATCACCACATCGCTCAACATACCGCGCCGGTCGACCCTCGTCGTGTTGAAGGGCAACCAAGAGCTCGGCCGCATCGTCGCAGGTACGGGGCGGACCCAGATCGAGGCGTTGATGAATACCGCTTTGGCCGCCGCGACGGCGTAGATGCCCGCCAACAGCTTCCACCTGATCGCCCATTGGCGGGTGGAGGCGACCATCGAGGAAGTAGCCGCGATCCTGACGGATGCCGAACGGCTGCCCGACTGGTGGGGCGACGTCTATCTCGACGTCAAGATCACCGATCCCGGGGACGAAAATGGCATCGGCCGGACCGTCGCCATTCGCTCGCGCGGGAAGTTGCCCTACGAGCTCAACTGGACTGCCCGCCTGGTCTCGTCGAAACGTCCACATGGTTGGGTGATCGCGGCGACAGGCGATCTGCAGGGCCGTGGCGAATGGACCCTCACCCAGAACGGCCCTACAGCCGAGATTAGCTATGACTGGCAGGTCGAGGCCGAAAAGCCAATCCTGCGCCTTCTGTCGCCGCTTCTGAAACCGCTCTTCGCCTGGAATCATCGCTGGGCTATGGCCAAAGGGCTCGACGGGCTGAAGGCGGAACTCAAGCGCCGCCGCGCCGAGGGGTCCTAATCGTCGGACCCAACGGCCGACAGA
>JASJCA010000094.1 GCA_030066215.1 Rhodobacter sp.
GGTCGCCTATATCGAGGGCAACCGCGACCACCCGGTGAACCGCGGCGTGCTCTGCGCCAAGGGCTCGGCCGGCATCATGCAGGTGACCGCCCCGTCGCGCCTGCGCGCGCCGCTGAGGCGCGTCGGCCCCCGCGGGTCGGGCGAGTTCGAAGAGATCTCGTGGGACGAGGCGCTGGCGCTCGCCTCCGACTGGCTGGCCCCGATCCGCGCCGAGGCGCCCGAGAAGCTCGCCTTCTTCACCGGCCGGGATCAGTCGCAGTCCTTCACCAGCTACTGGGCGCAAGCCTTCGGCACCCCGAACTACGCCGCCCATGGCGGGTTCTGTTCGGTGAACATGGCGGCGGCCGGGATCTACACCATGGGCGGCGCGTTTTGGGAATTCGGCCAGCCGGATTGGGACCGCACCAAGCTTTTCATGCTGTTCGGCGTGGCCGAGGACCACGATTCGAACCCGATCAAGATCGGCCTCGGCAAGCTGAAGGAACGCGGCGCGCGGGTCATCGCCGTCAACCCGATCCGCACCGGCTACAACGCCATCGCCGACGACTGGGTCGGCATCACTCCGGGCACCGACGGGCTTTTCATCCTGGCGCTGATCCACGAGCTCTTGAAGGCCGGCAAGATCGACCTCGACTACCTCGCCCGCTACACCAACGCGCCGGTGCTGGTGAATTCTGACCCCAAGAGCCCGTCCTACGGCCTGTTCCTGCGCGACGACGACGGCCGCGAGTTGGTGATCGACCGGCGCACCGGCAAGCCTGCGCCGTTCGACGCCGCGGGTGTCGAGCCCGACCTGACCGCCACCTACCGCCGCGCCGGCACCTCGCACCGGCCGGTCTTTCACCTGATCGCCGAGCGCTACCTCGACCCCGCCTACGGCCCAGACGCCGCCACCGGCCACACCGGCATCCCCGCGGCGCAGATTCGCCGCATCGCCGCCGAACTTGCGCGCGTGGCCTTCGACGAGGAAATCGAGATCGCCCGGCCCTGGACCGACTTCCGCGGCACCCGTCACCCGACGATGAAGGGCCGCCCGGTCAGCTTCCACGCCATGCGCGGCATCTCGGCCCATTCCAACGGCTTTCAAACCGCCCGCGCGCTGCACCTTCTGCAGATCCTGCTGGGCTCGGTCGAGGTTCCCGGCGGCTTCCGCTTCAAGCCGCCCTACCCAAAGCCCTCCTGGGCGCACCCCACGCCGCATTGCCGGGTGACGCCGGGCGAGCCGCTCGACGGCCCGCATCTGGGCTTTCCTCAAGGCCCGGAACACCTGGCGCTGAAAGACGACGGCAGCCCGGCGCGCATCGACAAGGCCTTCACCTGGGACAACCCGATGAGCGCCCATGGCCTGATGCACATGGTGATCTCGAACGCCCATGCCGGCGACCCCTACCGCATCGACACGCTGTTTCTCTACATGGCGAACATGTCCTGGAACTCGTCGATGAACACCGGCGCGGTCATGCAAATGCTGACCGACACCGACGAGACCGGCGCCTACAAGATCCCCCGCATCATCTATTCCGACGCCTATTCGTCCGAGATGGTGGCCTATGCCGACCTGATCCTGCCCGACACCACCTATCTGGAACGCCACGACTGCATCTCGCTTCTCGACCGCCCGATCTGCGAGGCCGACGCCGCAGCCGACGCCATCCGCTGGCCGGTGATCGAGCCCGACCGCGACGTGCGCGGGTTTCAGTCGGTGCTCTGCGACCTCGGCGCGCGGCTCGGTCTGCCGGGGTTCGTCAACGAGGACGGCAGCCAGAAATACGCCGATTACGCCGACTACATCACCAACCACATCCGCCGGCCCGGCATCGGCCCGCTCGCCGGCTGGCGCATGACCGAGACCGGGCTCTCCGACACCGGCCGGGGCGATCCCAACGCCGGCCAGATCGACAGCTACATCGCGAATGGCGGCTTCTGGATGCGCCACGTCCCCGACGAGGCCGCCTTTTTCAAGCCCTGGAACCGCGCCTACCAGGACTGGGCGGTGGAAACCGGCCTCTACGACGCGCCCGCGCCCTATATCTTCCAGCTTTATGTCGAGCCGATGCGCAAGTTTCAGCTCGCCGCCGAGGGGCATGGGCGGCGCCAGCCCCCCGATCACCTGCGCGACCGCATCAAAACCACGCTCGACCCGCTGCCGATCTGGTACCCGCCGTTCCTCGACGGCCATGCCGACCCCGAGGAATTCCCGATCCACGCCCTGACCCAGCGGCCGATGGCGATGTACCATTCCTGGGGCTCGCAGAACGCCTGGCTGCGGCAGATCCACGGGGTCAACCCGCTCTACCTGCCCACGGCGATCTGGGACCGGTACGGGTTTTGCGACGGCGATTGGGCACGGCTGACCTCGCCCGCCGGAGAGATCACCGTGCCGGTCGCCCATATGGCCGCGCTGAACCCGCACACGGTCTGGACCTGGAACGCCATCGGCAAGCGCAAGGGCGCCTGGGCGCTCGATCCCAAGGCGCCCGAGGCGACCGACGGCTTCCTGCTCAACCACCTGATCGACGAGCTTCTGCCGCCCCGCGGCGACGGCCTGCGCTGGTCGAACTCCGACCCGGTCACCGGCCAGGCCGCCTGGTTCGACCTGCGGGTGAAGATCGAGAAGGTCAAAGCCCCTCGGCAAGCCCAGCCGGCCTTCCCGCCGGTGGCCTCGCCGGTCGATGCGGCGCCCAAAGCGCTCCGCCGCAAGGTCGTCACATGACCCCGGCCGCAACCCACGGGACGGCGGGCGGGGCGATCCGCGCCAGCGGGAGCGCCGTGCCGTCGGCTGGCCGCACCGACGCAATACCGACGTTTTACCGACGTTTTACAGACCTGCCGAAATGACCGATCTGCCGACCCATACCGACCGTAGCCTCGGCCTGGTCATCGACCTCGACACCTGCGTCGGCTGTCACGCCTGCGTCGTCGCCTGCAAGGGCTGGAACACCGAAAACTACGGCGCGCCGCTGGCCGATGCCGACGCCTACGGCGCCCAGCCCATCGGCAGCTTCCTCAACCGCATCCACTCCTACGAGGTCCAACCCGCCGAGGGGCCCGCCCAGCTGGTCCATTTCCCGAAATCGTGCCTGCACTGCGACGACGCGCCTTGCGTCACCGTCTGCCCCACCGGCGCGAGCTACAAGCGCGTCGAAGACGGCATCGTGCTGGTCAACGAGACCGACTGCATCGGCTGCGGGCTTTGCGCCTGGGCCTGCCCCTACGGTGCCCGGGAACTCGATCCCGTTGAAAAGGTGATGAAAAAATGCACCCTCTGCGTCGACCGGATCTATAACGAGACCCTGCCCGAGGAAGATCGCGAGCCCGCCTGCGTCCGCACCTGCCCCGCCGGCGCGCGGCATTTCGGCGACCTGTCGGACCCGCAGAGCACCGTCAGCCAGTTGGTCGAAGCCCGGGGCGGGATCGACCTGATGCCGGAACAAGGCACCAAGCCTGTCAACAAGTACCTGCCGCCGCGCGACCGCGACATCGACCTGCTGGCACCGCTTCTAGAACCCGTCGCCGAAGAGCCCCGCGGCCTGCTCGCCTGGGTCGACACAGCGCTCGGCAAACTCTGATGCACCCCGCCCGCTCGCTCATTCTCTTCACCACGCTCTCCGGCCTCGGCTTTGGCCTTCTGGCCTTCCTATGCCTCGGCCTGCCGCCGCTGACCAGCTGGGCAGCCGTGTTCTTTTTTGGCCTCGCCTTCGTCATGGCCGGCGCCGGCCTCATCGCCTCGACCTTCCACCTCGGGCACCCGGAACGCGCGCTCAAGGCCTTTACGCAGTGGCGCAGCTCGTGGCTGTCCCGCGAGGCCTGGCTCGCCACCGCCGCGCTTGCCGCCGCCGGGCTCTACGCAGCTGCGCTGATCTTCGCCGACACCCGCGTCGCGCCGCTGGGCTGGCTTGCTGCCGTGCTGTCGCTTGCCACCGTCTACGCCACCTCGATGATCTACGCCCAGCTCAAGACCGTCCCGCGCTGGCACCATTGGAGCACGTCTGCGCTGTTCCTCGCCCTCGCCCTGGCCGGCGGGGCGCTGTTGTCCGGCCAAGCCTGGCCCGCCATCGTCCTGATCCTCGGCGCCGGGGTGCTGCAGTTCTACGCCTGGAAGACCGGCGACCGGCGCCTGGCCGACAGCGGCACCACGCTCGCCACCGCCACCGGTCTGGGGGCGCGCGGCGAGGTCCGCGCCTTCGAGCCGCCGCATACCGGCCCGAACTACCTGACCCGGGAAATGGTCTTCGTCGTGGCCCGCAAGCATGCACTGAAGCTGCGCTCGATTGCCTTGGTCCTGGCGTTCCTCGTCCCCTCGCTCTTGCTGCTATTGCCCTACACGTTGAGCCTTGCTGCAGCGGCGCATCTCGCCGGCGTCCTGATGCTGCGCTGGCTGTTCTTTGCCGAGGCCGAGCATGTGGTCGGCCTCTATTACGGCAAGCGCTGAACCGCGACGGGCCCGCGCTTGACCAACTCAGTTGGTAACATTGTCGGCTCCGGCACGACGGCCGGGTCGTCGACTGCCGGCAAGAACGTGTGCACCGTCTCGGCCGCCATGGAGTCGATGTCCTGCCTTGCGGTACACAGATCGCATGAGGCCCACGCCGTCGTCAGCACGTCATAGACCTTGCCGCCGGTCTGTGCCCCAGGTCGTTCGTTTTTTGATAGCCGCCACCCGCAAGGCAGTCGACAACTTCGCAAAACGTTGGGACAGCACCGATTGTTCAGATCGGCCGCCTCTACAGACGTCACTCGGACGCCTAGCTGGCCTCCTCGATCTCCGCAAAGAGGTCGTAGCCCATTTGCAACAGCACGTCGGGCACATCGACAAAAACCCAGTTCTCGACCAATAGATCGCCCTTGCGCCGCCACCAGTCGCTGACCCGCATGAAAAGCCGTTTGCCCGTTGCCGGCTGGCCTAAGAAGCGGCTGGTTTGCACCGCATTCAGCGACGGCCAGCCACCCGACGCGACGTAGTCACCGTCGGCGAAACGCGCGAAATGGCGGGTCCGACTGCCCGGAGCCGCGCCGCCGATCCACTCGCTGAAGGCCTGCTCGAAAGGCCGCTGAAAGCCCGCAAAGTTCTCGATCCCGGCAAAGCTTCCGAAGGCCGCGGGTCCGTACCATAGCATGTCTTCGTGCCAATAGGGCCGCCACGCTTGGTCCTCTGTGGCGAGTTGCAGCAGCATGTCGGTGACCAGTCGGACCGACGAGGCACTGCGGGCGGGGTCATTGGCGTGCCATTGCAGGCCGTCGCCGCTGGCTGGTCCGGGCAGATACCCGGTGAACCCGCGGTCGCGCCCGGGGCTGTCAGCGATGGGCCATTGACCGGCGGCGATCATCAGTTCGGGGATATCGAGGTAGACATAGCTTTCGACCGCGCGGCCGGCGTCCATCCGATGAAACTCGCCAAAGCGCAGGTGCGCCAGCGCGCCGGTCGGCCGGATGCCGAGCCATGGACGGTGGAAGTGGCCGGTGTAATACCCGGTCGCCGTCACCCAGTCCCCTTCCCCAAAGGTCCCGCCGAAGGCGATGTAGTCTGTTCGGAAGAGATGCGCGAAAGACCGCGCCAATCCGTCAAGCACCTGTGTCCGGTAGGCCCCGGGCCCCGCCAGCGCGTTGAACGGATGCACGACATGGATCGCCGCGTCCGGCGCAAAGAAGGCGTCGACCGCCGCGGCCCGGTCGGCGCTACCACCCAGACGCCAAGCCGCTACATAGGCCCGCAACGCCGCCTTGTCGGCCTGAAGTGGCAAGGCTTAGCCCTTCACCGCCCCGGCGGTCAGTCCGCTTACGATTTGCCGCTGGAAGAACATCACCAGGATGAAGATCGGCGCGGTGGCCGAGACCACGGCGGCCACCGCGAACATCACGTTGCCCTCGGTATAGGTGGTGCCCAGGAAGGCCGCGATCTCGGGCACCATGGTGCGGTTGGCCTCGCTGAGCAACATCGAGGTCACGGCGAAATCGTTATAGGCCAGCAGAAAACTGAACAGCCCCGTGGTGATCACGCCGGGCCACATCACCGGAATGATCACCAGGCGGAACGCCTGAAACTGCGTGCATCCATCGACCTTGGCGCTTTCGTCCAGCTCCCTGGGGATCTTGGTGAAAAACGAATGCAGCATCCACAGCGTGAAGGGCTGATTGATCGCCACCAGCACGATGATCGCCGTCGGCAGATAGCCCCAAAGGTTCCACTGAAAAAACGGCGGCAGGTAGCCCGAGACCAGCGTGATCGGTGGCATCGCGCGGAATATCAGCGCGGTGATCAACAGCCAGAAGACATAGTGATAGCTCGACCGGCTCAGCGCGTAGCCCGCCAAGGTGCCGATGGTAAGCGAGGTGCAGACCACGAAGAAGCACACGATGGTGGTGTTGATCACCGGGCGCCAGAATCCTTCCTGCACCCATGCACCGAAATAGCCGGCGCCGGTAAACGGGCGGCCATAGGTCTCTTCCGTGCGTTCACCGGTCAGCGCGTTGGTCCAATCGGCGATCGAGAAGAAATCGAGCTCGACCTTGAACGATCCCCAAAAGGTCCAAAGGAACGGAAAGGCCGCCGTAATCAACCAGACCACGACGAAGACCGCGGCACCGATCCGAAGAGCAAGCGGCTTGTTGCGGGCGGCTGGGGTCATCGCTTACGCCTTCTCCTTGAAGTCGCGCCAGGTGCGGACCAGGACCGGCGACAACAGGATCGCCACGCCGATGATGGTCAGGACCGAGGTCGTGGCCGCCGCCGAAAGCTGGCGGGTTTCGCCGCCCAGATCGTTGAAGATGATCCAAGACAGTGACTGGGCATGGGCCGAGGCGTTGAAGCCGATGATCGGCTCGAACACCCGGAAATTGTCCATCAACTGTATCAGCGCCACGAAGGTCACCAGCGGCATTAGATGCGGGATCACCACATAGCGGATCTGCTGCCAGCGCGTGGCGCCGTCGACCTGCGCCGATTCCAGCGTGTCCATCGGCACGGTTTGCAGGCCCGCGTAGAATACCACGAAGGCGAAAGGCGCCGAGTGCCAGACGCCGTAGATGATCAGCGAGATCCACATCAGCCCGGTCGAGGCCTTCAGCGACAGGTTGGGGTCGTCGGCCAGGTATTGGATCAAACTGCCCAGAACCCCGCGGCTGTCGATCATCCAAAACAGCACCAGCGAGCCGACCAGCGGGTTCACGATCATCGGTAGAAGCGAAAAGAAGATCACGACCCCCTTGAGGTGCTTATTCAACGAGTTCACCGCCACCGCGATGGCGAAACCAAGCATGATCAGCAAAGGCGTCACGGTGAAGGTATAGGTCAGCGTGAACGCCATCGAGCGGTAGAACGGCAGATTGCCGAGCACCGAAAAGAAGTCGCCCCAGCTTTCACTCTCCGCCCAGGCGGTTCGGACCTCGGTGACCGCCAGATGCCCCCGGTCGCGATAAACCTCTAGTCCGGCGAAGCGCCCTAGCGGCTGCTCTTGGCGCAGCTTGTCGGTGGCTTCCTGGTCGATCACCGTGGACGGCGTGCACCCGAACGGTCCGCAGTTTTCAGTCTCGATCAGCACCGCCTCGTGCGGGACGAACAGCGATTGCAACACGACCGAGACGATCGGCGCGGCGATGAAGATCAGCATCGCCAGTGCCGTCGGCAGGAAGAACCAGAAGAATGTGCGGTGCTTCATCTCGCTCGGTCCCGGATTGCGGGTTGGGGGCGCGAAGCCGCCGCGCCCCCGGATGGGCCTAGTTCAAAAAGCCCTTTTCCTTCGCCGCAGCAACGTAGGCCGCTTCGACGTCCGTCAGCGCCTGCTCGGCGCTTTCCTTGCCCTGCATGAAGTCGGCGAGTTCATTGCCGAGCGCGGTGTGCATCAGGCCCATGTAAGGCAGCATCGGGTATGGTATAGTGCCGGCCTGCGCGGCCTCGAACACGCCGATGGCGGCGGGCGTCGGCTCGTATCCGTCGATCAACCAGACGGCAAGCGTCGAGGTCTCGTCATTCAACATCGCCGGGCGAATACCATGCATCATCGCCTGGAAGGTTGCCTCGGCGTCCGCGTCGCTGACATTCTTGGCCACGGTCCAGCCATCCCACCAAAGCGTCGAGGCCGGGGTCGCACCGCCCCCCACAGTCATCGGGCCGGCGATAGCGTGGCCGTCGATCACCTCTTGCAGCACGCCCTCGGCGGTGGTCAGCGTCGCCGCCCGGCTGCCCCACATGTTCATCAAAGCGACGTTGCCGGCGCGGTATTCGGCGTTGGTGGCGTTCGAATCGTGGGTCAGGAAGTCGGGGTTCATGTACTCGCTGAGCGCCTTCATCATGTTCAGCGCGTTGACGCCGGCCTCGGAGTTGACGTTCGGCTCGGCTGTGCCGGCCTTGAAGTGGTTGCCGCCATAGCCGAGGAACATGTTGTTGAATTCCTGGGCCAGGTTCCAACCCGCGGCATAGGCGCCGCCAATCGGGTTATCCATGATGCCCTGGTCGCGGATCATCTTGGCCGCAGCCAGCATGTCCTCGTAAGACGTCGGCACTTCGGCGCCGATCTGTTCCAGCACGTCCTTGCGGTAGACCAGGTGCTGGGCATTCGCCATGAACGCCACCGCCATGACCTTGCCGTCAATGGTGATCAGCTGGTTCGGCCTCAGGTCCTGGCCGTACTGCGCCACCAGATCGTCGAGCGGCTGGATCACGTCCTCGTTGATCAGCGCGACGATGGACGAGTTGGCAATGATCGCGGTAGTGTATTCTGCCGGGTCGCCGCTCATGCCGGCGACGTTCAGTTTCTGGTGGTCGGCGGTCAGGTTCGAGTTGAACTCGATGCCACCGCATTCGCCTGCTCCCGCGCCCACAGTCTGGATCGCCGGAAACTCGTTGCCAATGATGCTGACCCGTCCGCCTGTAATCTCGCAGGCCGAAGCGGCGCCCGCCGCCGCCAGGACAAGCGCCCCGGCTAGGGCTGTCGTTTTGAGGTACATGTTTGCTCTCCCTGTCATAGTGCGGAGGCGTCTTCGAAGCCCACCCCCAGTTGATCCCCGGCTGGTGCCGGGCGTTCCCATGGCCCTAGGACCCAATGCTCTGCCCCGTCTCGCGGTCGAAGAGGTGGCAGATCTCGGGCGGCACCGCAAAACGCACCAGATCGCCGATCTCGGCGCGGTAGGCCTTATCGGCCTTCACATTCACCTGCTCGCCGCCGACCCGGACCGTCACCATCGTGGCGTCGCCCAAAAGTTCGACCGAATAGGCCTCTTCCTCAATCTGCCCGCCTTCGGTCACCACCGCGGCATCCTCGGCGCGGAAGCCCAACGTCACCGGTCCATCCGGGCCTTCAAGCCCCGAGATCTCGACGCCCTCGGCGCGGAACGTGCCGCCCGACAGCGCGCCGTCGATCAGGTTCATCGCCGGATTGCCGATGAAGCCGGCAACGAATGTATTGGCCGGCCTGTCGTAAATATCCACCGGCGTGCCGACCTGCTGCACCACGCCCTTATTCATGATGACCACTCGATCGGCCAGCGTCATTGCCTCGATCTGGTCATGGGTGACGTAGATGGTCGTGACCTGCAATTCGTGGCTCAGGTTCTTGATCTGCGCCCGGGTCGAGACGCGCAGCTTAGCGTCGAGATTACTCAGCGGCTCGTCCATCAGGAACACGTTGGGTTCCCGAACAATGGCCCGTGCCAGCGCGACGCGCTGGCGCTGCCCACCGCTGAGCTCCGCCGGCTTGCGGTGCAAGAATTCGGTGAGTTCCACCATCTCGGCTGCCCGCATCACCCGCGCCTCGTGGGTCGACGGGTCAGTTTTTCGCACCCTGAGCGGGAATCGGATGTTCTCGTAGACGTTCAGGTTTGGATAGAGCGCGTAGCTCTGGAACACCATCGCCACGTCCCGGTCCTTGGGATCGAGATCGTTGACCACCTTGCCGTCGATCGTGATCGTGCCCTCGGTCGCATCTTCGAGCCCGGCGATCATCCGCATTGTCGTGGTCTTACCGCAGCCTGAAGGCCCGAGCAGCACAAGGAATTCCTGGTCTGCAATTGTCAGGTCGAAGTTCTCGACACCAACGAAAGAGCCCCAGCGTTTGCTGATGTTGCGCAATTGGATTTCGGCCATGCGATCCCCCCGGGTCCGGCCTTCCGTGCATTTTGCACGCGTGTGCAATCAGGCTAAATCGCTGCGGGGCATTCTGGCAAGGTTTTTTTGCACGCGTGTGCAAGTTTGGTGGGTATAAAATCGATTCTTCTTGCTATTTCTGATTGTTAAAGACTGTTCTTAAACATAGCTCCGGTGACAAAGCCATCTACCGCATCAGCGTGTAGTGAAGACCCAAGACCTGTTGCGCGTGTCCCACGGATTGGTCGACTCGCCGGATGCCAACGCAGTCAGGCCGTATTCGCGACGTGAAGCTCAAGACTTGTTTGGCGAATGCCGTGGCAGCCAAGGCCAAGCGAGTGAGGTGTCAAGCGGTCGCATGATTGCACCGACAAACGACTGGAAAAGCCCCCCCTGCAATTGGTCCACCCACTGGGATAGAGGTATCCCTCTTTCTGGAGGACCAACTTCAGAGGGCTCTTCTGTCAATCCGCCGACGAAACCCTTTGCGGTGGAGAGTCGCAATCCGCCAGCGGTAGACTGTCCAAGTCGCTGACTTTCGTCAGAAAATTGCGTTTGTCTCGTTCCCGAATCTTGAGCGCGCACGTCTCTTGCTGGAACCCGTCGAGCTTGCCGGCTCACATGCCAGGATTGTGTTTCTTGTCCTCTCGAACCAAAAACCTCCGAAGGTCTATCTCTGTCTTGCGCTCGCTGGAGACGTAGATGAAGGCCAAGTTGGTGCGCTCGGAGATCATCTCACCGGGGAAGGCAAGGTAACTGAGTTCGCGGGACCCGAACGAGGGCGACGCAGTGCCGACCTGCCATTCGGTGCGCAGAGCGACGTCGACGAGTTTCAATGACGGCCCGCCATCCTGATCGTGGATCTCCAGCGGCACGCTGGCGATGCGTAAAAACGCGGCCTTGTCCTTAGCGGTACGGAAGCCGTCGATGAACTGCTCGCAGAGCACCTGCAGGTCCGCGGCCTCGTCCTCGGGCTTCAGATGCGAATGCAGGTGATCTGGGCCATGGTTGTGGCCGATATGGCCGTTAACGATGTCATGCGGCATGTCAGGCGCCTTTCGCCGGGGTGGTCCAGCGACGGCCGTCGCGGGCGGGGTCGTAGTCGCCCATCGGCAGGCTGACGGGTTTGTCGATATGCGGCTTGTGCGCGCCCATCTTGCCGGCCGAGACCATGGCGCCCAGAACGTCCACGATCACGCGGGTCCCCATCAGCGCGGTGATATCGCTGGTATCGTAGGGCGGCGAGACCTCAACCAGCTCCATGCCGCAGATGCCCTCGGCGGCGACCTTGGAGGCCAGCGCCAGCGCCTCGCGCGGCAGAAAGCCGCCCGGCTCGGGCCAGCCGGTGCCGGGCACGAAACCGCAGTCGATCGAGTCGATGTCGAAGGAAATATAGACCATGTCGACCCCGTCCCAGGCCATCTCGAGCGCCATTTCGGCGGTCTTGTCGACGCCCATGCGCTCCATATCCGCCATGGTGATGATGTTGGTCTCGCGCTCGCGCGCCACCTTCACCGCCTCGCGCGGGACCTGCCAGCCGCCGATCCCCACCTGGACGAGGTTCTTCGCCGGCACGTTCGGCAGGTTGGTGGAATGAAACCACGGCGTGGTGTGCATGCGCTCGTCGAGGTCCTTTTCCTGGATGTCAGCGTGGCGGTCGAAATGCACGATGCCGATCTTTTTCGATGTGCATCGAGCGATGCCTCGCACGCAGGGAAACCCGATGGAGTGGTCGCCGCCGATGATGATCGGCATCGAGCCGGACGAAAACACATGGGAAACGGCGCGGCTTATCTGGTCGAAGGTCTTCTCGATATTCGCCGGAATCGTGAAGATGTCGCCCGCGTCGCAGAGGCTCATCTGCTCGCGAAGATCGATACCCAGCTCGTAGTTATAGGGCGTGTAGAGCGCGCTGATCTTGCGCAGGCCCTGTGGTCCGAACCGGGTGCCGGGGCGATAGGTGGTGCCGCCGTCGAAGGGGGCTCCTAGCACCGTGGCGTCATAGTTGCCCACCTCCGTCACGTCCTCGGTATAGGGCGCCTTGAGGAAGGTGTTGATGCCCGCATAGTGCGGCAGCTCGCCCCGCGCGAAGGTGGGAATCGAACGGTCCTCGATCGAGTCCGCCGCCGTCAGCCCCATGCGCAGCGCCCAGGCTTTTTCCTTCTCCCATTCGGCGTCCGGGATGTCGGCCTCGGCCTGCATCGATTTCCAGCCGCCGAGCTTGGTCAGGTCGGGGTGATGAAATCGGCGTTCGTCGTGGCGTTGGTCAGCCGGATGATGCGAGCGGCGGTGTCTCGTCGGTGGCATCCAGGACATGGGTCTCCTCCTTGATCCTCTGGTAGGGGATGCCGCCGTCGCGGGCATCGAAATCGTAGGTGATGGTGGCGCCGAAGGCCTCGGGGTCATGCGGGTCCCAGCGGACCTTGTCGAAGGCCAGAACGCGATCGCCGAGTTTGAAGGCCTCGGGCAAGTCGTGGGTGACCATGAAGACGGTCATCTTGGTCTCGGCGCGCAGGTCCATCAGAAACGCGTGCATCTTCTCGCGCGTGCCCGGGTCGAGCGCGCCAAAGGGTTCGTCGAGCAGAAGGATGCGCGGCTTGCCGGCCAGCGCCTGCGCGATGGCCAGTCGCTGCTGCATGCCGCCCGAGAGGCTCGCCGGATACTGATGCGCCACATGCGCCAGGCCGATGCGGTCGAGCGACGCCATCGCGCGCTCGCGCGCGGCGCGGCGCTTGGGCGACGGCAAGATGCCGAACAGGTTCGCCCCCAGCGCCTCTGCCGCCACCAGATTGTCGCGCACGGTCATGTGCGGAAAGACCGAGTAACGCTGGAACACGATGCCGCGGCTGCGGTTCGGCTCTCCGGTCAGCGGCTGGCCATCGACGGTGATCTGGCCACGGGTGGGGCGTTCTTGGTCCAGAAGCAGCCGCAGGAAGGTCGACTTGCCACAGCCCGAGGCACCGACGATCGAGACGAATTCACCCTCCTGGGCGGTGATCGACACGCGTTCGAGGATCGGACGGCGCCCATAGTGCTGGAAGATGTTGTCGACCACGACAAAGCTCATGCCCGCACCTCCGCCCAAGGGTAAAGACGCCGCGATAGCCGGGCCAGTAGCCAATCCAGGGCGAAGGCGATGACCGTGATCCAGATGACGTAGGTCAGGATCACGTCCATCGCGAGATAGCGGCGCACCAGGAAGATGCGGTAGCCGAGCCCGTCCTGGCTTGCGATGGCCTCTGCGGCGATCAGGAACAGCCAGGCGGGGCCGAGCGACAGGCGCACGGCCTGAATCAGCCGCGGCATGATCTGGGGCAAGGCGACCCGCAGGGCGATGGCCAGCGACGAGGCCCCGAGCGTCTGCGCCTTGACCAGTTGTTCGAAGGGCAGTTCGGAGGTGCGGGCGGACAGATCCCGGATCAGGAACGGTGTGATGCCGATGGCGATCAGCGCGACCTTCGAGACCTCGCCGAGGCCGAACACGATAAAGAGGATCGGCAGGATCGCCAGGGGCGGCACCATCGACAGCACCGCGACGAACCCCGAAAAACTCGTGCGTACAAGCGGCAAGAGCCCGATGGCGAGCCCAAAGAGCAGCCCCAACCCGGCGCCGATCCCCACCCCAAGCGCCAATCGCCGTAAAGATGACGCAGTATCCTGCCAAAACAGAATGATGCCCGAGCGCCGGTCCGGCTCTGCCACCAAGCGTGCCGCCGTCTCGACGATCTGGGCCGGCGCCGGCAAGAGCTTGTCCGCCGGATTGACCGCGCGCCGCGCCTCGGACCCCATGGCATAGGCCAGAAGCACCAGCACGAACGGCACCATCGTCAAGAACAGTGCAAGCGCCCGTCCAGGATGTCGGTTGATCCAGCGCATGTCTTGGATTGCCTCGGTCACATTTCCCGACCCGGTCCTCGCACCGGGGCCTCCACGTCGGCGCAGAGGCCCCGGATCAGGTCCGGGGCGCGGGATCGCCTAGAGTTCGCCGTCCGCGGCCATCTGCATATAGGTCGTGTCGAAGCGCATCTTGACGTTGTTCGGATCGCCCGTCGTGGTGCCATCCGGATAGGCCACACCGACGAAATCCGCGCTCGGCGCGCCTTCGCCCAGAATGCCCTTGTCGAACAGGAACTCGGCCACGTTGACCATCGTCTCTTTCAGCGCCTCCGCCGAGGTGAAGGCCACCGCATTGGCTGGGTCATAGAACATCTCGGTCGAGGCAAGCTGCGCCTTGTAGCCGTCAAGATCCGTGCCCGACGCCTCGGCCATGGCGGTCAGCGCTGCCTCGTCGCCCGCGGCCATCAGGCCCATCACTTCGTACCACGCACCGACCAGCGCTTTGCCGAAATCGGGGTTTGCGGCCAGCGTCTCGGTGTTGACCCACATGATGTCGATGATCTCGCCGGGGATGTCCGAACTGTCGTAGATCTTCGTCGCCCCCGGCTCTTCCAGGATCGTCGAGACCAACGGGTTCCAGGTCACCACCGCCTCGACATCGGGCGTCACGAAGGCCGCGATCATGTCGGCATCCGAGGTGTTGATCACCCCGCCCAGATCACGCTCTGCCAGCCCCACGGAGTCCAGCCCGCGCGCCAGCAGATAATGCGACACCGAAAGCTCCACCAGGTTCACCGGCTTGCCCGCCAGCGAGGCCAGATCGCCCTCGCCCTTCAGGATCACCGCGTCATTGCCGTTGGAATAGTCGCCCACGATCAGTGCGGTGGTGTCCACGCCCCCGCCCGAGGGGATCGACAGCGTGTCCATGTTGGTCGCCGAGACCCCGTCGAAGGCGCCCGCGGTGTATTGATTGATCGATTCGATGTAGTCGTTGATCTGCACGATCTCGACATCGATGCCGTATTTGTCGGCCCATTTGTCCATGATGCCGGACTCTTCGAGATAGCCCCATGGCATCCAGCCCACATAGATCGACCAGGCGACCTTGAAGCTGTCTTTCTCCTGCGCCAGCGCCAGGTTTGGTGCCAGCGCCAAAGCCAGAGCGGTCGTTAGTATCGCGCGTTTCATGTTCTACCCCCATAGGTCCGGTTTGATCCGTCCGACCGATGGAAGATGTGAGAGACGCGGCCGAACCGTCGCAGTGCTCTCCCGGGATTTTGCCCCGCCGTGTACCGC
>JASJCA010000092.1 GCA_030066215.1 Rhodobacter sp.
GTGCGCCCGGATTTCTTCGCGGCCTTCGCCAGACCCTTGGTGCGCAGCCAGTCGACGGCGGCTTCCATGTCGCCGTCGTTCTCGGTCAGCGCCTTCTTGGCGTCCATCATGCCTGCGCCGGTCTTGTCGCGCAGCTCTTTCACCAATGCAGCGGTGATTGCCATCTTTTGGCTCTCCTTCACTCCGTTCGGGTGGGTCCGGGGCCTGGGCCTGGCCCGCCCCGGTGTCAGTTCGCCGACGGCGCCTAGGCCTCAGCCTTGGCGTCGTCCGCAGCCGGTTCTTCCGCCGCGGGTTCCTCTGCCGCAGGCGCGTCAGCTGCAGCTTCTTCGCCACTGGCTGCCTCAGCCGCCGGTTCCGCATCGGCAGGCGTCTCGGCAGCGGCCTCGGCCACCGCCTCTTCCGCCGGGGCCTCTTCCATTTCGCCCAGGTCGATGCCCGCCGCGCCAAGCTGTGCGCTCATCCCGTCGAGAGCCGCACGGCTGACCAAATCGCAATAAAGCGCAATCGCCCGCGCCGCGTCATCGTTGCCCGGGATGATGAAATCGACACCCGCCGGCGAGCAGTTGGTGTCGACCACGGCCACCACCGGGATCCCCAGCTTGTTCGCCTCGGCGATCGCCAGGTCCTCTTTGTTGACGTCGATCACGAACAGCAGATCCGGCAATCCGCCCATCTCGCGGATACCGCCAAGCGAGGCCTGCAGCTTGTTGCGGTCGCGTTCGATCGACAGCCGCTCGCGTTTGGTCAGACCCTCGGCGCCGTCGGCCATCTGTTCGTCGATCGCCTTCAGCCGGTTGATCGATTGGCTGACCGTCTTCCAATTGGTCAGCGTGCCGCCCAGCCAACGGTGGTTCATGTAGTACTGCGCGCAACGTTCGGCGGCGTCGGCGATAGGCCGCTGCGCCTGCCGCTTGGTGCCGACGAACAGGATCCGCCCGCCCTTGGCCACCACTTCGCGCACCGCGTTCAACGCGGCGTCGAGCATCGGGACCGTTTGGGTCAGGTCGAGAATGTGAATGCCATTCCGATCGCCATAGATGAACTCGCCCATCTTGGGGTTCCATCGCTGGGTCTGGTGGCCGAAGTGAACGCCCGCTTCCAACAGCTGGCGCAACGTGAACTCTGGCAGAGCCATCGCGCTGTCCTTTCCGGTTTCATATCCTCGGCGCAGCCATGAGGTCCCGGGTGGGACAACCGGTGGACTCTGCGGGGATGTCTCCCCCGAGGGCCCAAGCCACGCCTGTGAAGTCCGCGCGGTCTATGGCATCGTTACCGCCTTGGCAAGCCCCATCCAGCGACGTTCATCGGTCCTGGCGATCCTCTTTGCGCCGAGCGTCCAGTGGGCGATAAACGCTTGCTCCACGGCCATGTGCTTGCCAAGAAGGCGGCCATGCCCCCTGCCCCCGACATCCTTTGCATCGGCTCGGTCCTTTGGGATGTGATTGGCCGGGCAGAGCGTGACCTGTCGCTTGGCGAGGATGTGCCGGGCCGTATCACGCGCCTGCCCGGCGGCGTGGCGATGAACATCGCAATGGCGCTGAAACGTTTCGGTATGGCCCCAGCCCTCTTAACGGCCATCGGCGACGATCCCGAGGGCGCCGAGTTGATCGCCCGATGCGAAGCGCTCGGCCTCGACACCGCCCATGTGCATCGCGCGCCGCAACTGCCCACCGATCGTTACATCGCCGTCGAGGGCCGGAACGGGTTGATTGCCGCCATCGCCGACGCCCATACGCTCGAGGCCGCCGGAGCCAAGATACTGTCCGCCCTCACCCAGGGACCGCTCGGCAGTCACCGAGCCCCCTACCCTGGCCGAATCGCGCTCGACGGCAACCTCACAGGCGGTCTGCTTTCCGAGATCGCCGAAAGCGCTGCCTTTGCCGCCGCCGATCTGCGGGTCGCATCCGCAAGTGCCGGAAAGGTCGTCCGCCTGCGGCCGTTTCTTAAACACCCGCGCGCCACGCTTTACGTCAACCGAGAGGAGGCCGGGTTCTTATGTGACGCCCGGTTCGCTGATGCTGCCGCGGCCGCCGATATGCTCTGTGCCCGCGGCGCCGCCCGGGTCCTCGTCACCGACCGCGACCGTCCGGCGGCCGAAGCGGGCCCAAACGGCTCCTTCGAGGCCGCTCCGCCAATTGTCCGAGTCACCCGCGTCACCGGCGCCGGCGACACCTTCATGGCGGCCCATATCGCGGCCGAAGCGCGGGGCGAAAGACCCCGCCGCGCCCTCGACACCGCCCTGCACGCTGCCGCCGACCACGTTGCTGGACCTCATTCATGATGATCCCGTTTGAGAACTCCCTCGAGGTTGAAGAGGCCCGTGCGAAAGGCACGCCCCTCGTCGCGCTCGAATCGACGATCATCACCCACGGTCTGCCGCATCCGCAGAACCTCGACATCGCCCGCCTGATCGAGGCCGAAGTTCGGGCCGAAGGCGCCGCCCCCGCCACCATCGCCGTCCTGGGCGGCCGCCTGAGGATCGGCCTGACCGAGGGCCAACTCGCCGCGCTCGCCACCGCGCAAAACGTGCAAAAACTCTCCCGCGCCGACCTTGCCGTGGCGCTGTCCACCGGCGCCACCGGCGCCACCACTGTCGCGGCCACGATGATCGCCGCACGGCTTGCCGGGATCGAGGTCTTCGCCACCGGCGGGATCGGGGGCGTGCACCGCGGGGCGGACTCCAGCTTCGACATCTCTGCCGACCTGCACGAACTCGCCCAAACCCCAGTCACCGTCGTCGCCGCCGGAGCCAAAGCCATTCTCGATTTGCCGAAGACACTGGAAGTTCTGGAAACCCAAGGCGTGCCAGTCATCGCGGTTGGACAGGACGCTTTTCCGGCCTTTTGGTCACGCGACTCTGGCCTTGCCGCCCCGCTTCGCCTCGACGGCGCCAAGGACATCGCCGCCAGTCACCGGACCCGCGCCGACCTCGGCCTTCCCGGCGGTCAACTCGTCGCCAACCCGATCCCCGCCGACGCGGAGATCCCGCGTGCCGAAATCGAACAGGCCGTCGCCACGGCCCTGTCCGAGGCGGAGCGTCAGGGTATCCACGGCAAGGCTGTCACGCCGTATCTGCTCGACCGGATCAACACGCTCACCCGGGGTCGGTCGGTCGAGGCCAATATTGCATTGGTGCTCAACAATGCACGCCTCGCAGCCAGAATTGCCAAGGAATTGGGCACGATCGCCCAGTAATTGCGCGCCCGCCTCGAACGCTCTGTTGTGACAGGCCGCGAAACTCCCTATGTTCCTGCGATGACGCCCGGTGCTAAACGGCAATGACAACGCCCTTCGACCAACATTTGCAGGATACGCCGAAGCCCAAGCGTGTGCTGTTTGGCGGTCTTCGCACCAGTTTTTTGACCGGGCTGGTGGTGATTGCGCCGATCGGCGTGACGATCTGGCTCGTCTGGACCGTGATCGGCTGGATCGATGGCTTCGTCTTGCCCTTCGTGCCAGAGGCCTATCAGCCCGAAAACATCCTGGACACGTTCTTCGGCATCGAGGCGCCGGTCAACATCCGCGGCCTCGGCGTCGTCGTGTTCCTGGTCTTCACCGTCACCGTCGGTTGGATCGCCAAGGGCCTTATCGGGCGCTCATTGATTTCTTGGGGTGAAAGCCTGGTCGACCGGATGCCGGTGGTAAGGTCGATCTATAACGGGTTGAAACAAATTGCGGAAACAGTTTTCGCGCAGTCCGAAACCAACTTCGACACCGCGTGCCTGGTGCAATATCCGCGCGAGGGGATTTGGGCCATCGCTTTTATCTCGACCACCGCCAAGGGCGAGATTCAAAGTAGCATTCCGCGCGACGAGCAACTGATGTCGGTGTTCCTTCCGACCACGCCGAACCCGACATCCGGCTTCCTGCTATTCGTGCCGAAAAGCGACGTAATCGAGCTGTCGATGAGCGTCGAGGATTGCGCCAAATTGGTGATCTCCGCCGGGTTGGTCTATCCCAACGGATCAGTGCCCGAGATCAAGCCCGAGGCGCTGCCGGAGCCGGAGCGCGAAAAGCTCAGCGCCTGATTTCCCGTTCGCATCCCAAACTGCAATTCTGGTGCAATCCCAACGAGTAACCGGGCAAGCTTGAAGTCCAACCCATATCGCCGGCTCACCCGAACATCGCCTCCAGATCGACGGTCGACTCCTTGTTGAGCTTCTTCTTGTGGTCGGCCAGGAATTGCCCCGCCGCCGCCCGTCCAGCCTCTTTCAGTTCGCCCAACAGATGCGGCGTCGGCACTAGTTTGGTCGCCACCGACAGTTCGTTCATCAGCGCGTCGTCGGCGATCATATGGACCAGCACGTCTTTCATGCTGCCCTTCTCGACCCGCTTGTCCGCGATCAGCTCGCGCACGAATTGAATGGCGCGCAGCTCGCGCAGAAGCGATGAGTTGAAGCTGATCTCGTTGACTCGGTTCTGGATGTCCTGCGGCGAGGTCGGCAGCTCGCGGCGTTCCAGCGGGTTGATGTTGACCACCACGATATCGCGCGGGAACTCCTTGTCGAACATCGGAAACAGCCCCGGATTGCCGGTATAGCCGCCGTCCCAGAACGCCTCGACGCAGCCGGTCTCGGGATCGGTGAATTCGACCGCCTGGAACAGCGTCGGCAGACACGCCGAGGCCAGGATCACGTCGGTGTGGATCTCCTTGCCCGAAAACACCCGGATCTTGCCGGTGCGCACATTGGTGGCGCAGACGAAGAACGCCGGCCCCTTCTTGGCGTTGCAGACCGCGTCATAGTGGAACCGCTCGGCAATGCGCTGCAGCGGGTTCTGGTAGAACGGCCCGTAGATATAGGGGCTGAAGATACGGCTCGCGGTGTCGGCCATGGTGAAGGCGGGCGACATCTCGATCATCTTCGACACCAGCCCCGGCGCGGGCAGGAACGCCGCCATCCAGTCCGGCATACGCTCGTCCTCCAGCGCACCCATCTGCGTCCAGAGCCAGTCGAGGTTTTCCTTCGCCGTCTCGCGGTCGCCTTCGACCAGCCCGGCCTTCAGCGCCGCACCGTTCAACGCGCCGGCCGAGGTCCCCGAGATCGCCGCGATTTCCAGGTCGTCCTCTTCGAGCAGCCGGTCGAGCACGCCCCAGGTGAACGCCCCATGCGCGCCGCCGCCCTGCAGGGCTAAATTGATCCGTTTCGTCATCTCAAAGTCCTTCTCCGCTCATGCCCGCCCCGGGCTCTCTTCATCTGGCTCCAAATATCTCCGCCGGAGGCACGCCGCAGAGGGGCTCGATGCCCCTTCGCGGCGTCCGCCCCCGCGACGCGCATCGCGCGGCGCAATCCCTCTTGGTCGAATTGGCGGGTTCGGTCATATCAGGCCCATCACCTCAATTTCTCGGGTGCGCGGCCGCAATTCTCTTCGAAAACCGCTTTCCCGCGCCCGTTGTGATGCGGGGCATCACAACGCGGTCCAGCCGCCGTCCACGCTGATCGTCGTGCCGGTGATCTGCACCGCCGCGTCCGAGCACAAGAACACCGTCGTCCCGCCGATCTGTTCGACGCTCGCCATCTCGCGGCTGGGTTGGCGCGTCAGCATCACCTCGCGCAGCACGGTCTCGCGATCCATACCGTGTACCTGCATCTGCTCGGGGATCTGCGCCTCCACGAGCGGCGTCAGCACGTAGCCTGGGCAGATCGCGTTGCAGGTGATCGGCTCTTCTGCGGTCTCCAGCGCGACGGTCTTGGTCAGCCCGACCACCCCGTGCTTGGCCGCGATATAGGCCGCCTTGTAGGGCGAGGCAGTCAGTCCGTGCGCCGACGAGATGTTGACCACCCGGCCCCAGCCCGCCGCCCGCATCAGCGGCAGCGCGGCCGCGGTGGTGTGGAAGGCCGAGGACAGATTGATCGCGATAATCGCGTCCCATTTGTCGATCGGGAACTCCTCGACCGGGGCGACGCATTGAATGCCCGCGTTGTTGACCAGAATGTCGCAGGCGCCGGCCTCGGCGATCAGCGCGCGAGCCTCCTCGGGTTTCGACATGTCCGCCTTGACGTAACGCGCGTCGACGCCGAATTCCTGTGCCAGCCCGGCCGCCATTTCGTGATCCGCCGGCGCATCGGTGAAGGAATTCAGCACCACGTCCGCGCCTGCCCGCGCCAATTCGCGCGCAATCCCCAACCCGATTCCCGAGTTTGACCCGGTGATCACCGCCGTCTTTCCGCCGAGCGTCATGCTGCCCCCCGTTTCTGCACCTGCAGCATCCTACATGCTGCATTCGCAGAAACCAGCGCCCTCGATGCCGCAGACAAAAAAACGCCCGCACAAGGCGGGCGTTAAGTTATTGAGGCAGGTTTCATACAGGCAAGAAACCTATCGAGCAGTGCATCCTTTATACGCAATCCGAGGCCGGGCTCCAAGCTAAAAGTTTGAAATGCTTAAGGGGCGCCGGTAGGACTGAGGCCAAGAAAATCGCTGAGCAGAGGGTTTGTTGCCGAAATGAAACAGAAAATTCGGTGTGTTTCGTGCGCCTTAGCAACGATTTCGGCGATTCTGTTTACACCGGTTAACGGGCACGCTGAGCCCGCCCATGGCATAGCTATGTATGGCGCGCCTGCCCTGCCACCCGATTTTGTGTCTCTGCCCTATGTCAACCCCGATGCACCCACGGGCGGACGCATCGTCACCGGCGAGACCGGCAGCTTCGACAGCCTCAACCCGCACATCCGCAAGGGCACCGTACCCTGGCAGCTTCGATTTCTCGGCTACGAGAGCCTAATGGGCCGATCCTGGGACGAACCGTTCACGCTTTACGGGCTTTTGGCCGAATCGGTCGAGACCGGTCCGAATCGCGAATGGGTCGAATTCACCCTGCGCGAAGAGGCCAGATTCTCCGACGGCAGCCCGGTCACCGTTGCCGACGTGATGTGGTCCTACGAGACCCTCGGCACCGTCGGCCACCCCCGCTATCACGGCGCCTGGAAGAAGGTCGCCGCGATGGAACAGACCGGCCCGCGTTCGGTCCGGTTCACCTTCAACACCGAAGACCGCGAGATGGCGCTGATCATCGGCATGCGGCCGATCCTGAAAAAGGCGCAGTGGGCGGGCAAGGACTTCACCGCATCGGGGCTCGACGAGATCCCGATCGCCAGCGCGCCTTACGTCATCGACGACTTCGAGGCCGGCCGCTTCGTGTCGATGCGGCGCAATCCCAACTACTGGGGCGCCGATCTGCCGTTCCGCCGCGGCACCCACAACATCGACGAGATCCGGATGGAGTTCTACACCGACGGCACCGCGATGTTCGAGGCGTTCAAGGCGGGCGAGCTAACCTCGAACCGCGAATTCAACGCCGCCAAGTGGGACCAGCAATACGATTTTCCGGCGATCGACGCCGGCGACGTGCTGAAGTCTCTGGTCCCGCACCAAAGGCCGAGCGGCATCACCGGGTTCGTGATGAACACCCGCCGCGCACCATTCGACGACTGGCGGGTGCGCGACGCGCTGATCCACGCCTTCAACTTCGAATTCATCAACCAGACCCAGACCGGGGGCGAGCAGCCGCGGATCACCTCGTATTTCTCGAACTCCGTGCTGGGGATGCGCGACGGCCCTGCCGAAGGCCGGGTGCGCGATTTGCTGAAGCCCTTCGCGGCGGAGCTCTTGCCCGGCGCGCTCGACGGCTACGCGCTGCCGGTCTCGGACGGCTCGGTCCGCAACCGCGCCAACATCCGCGCGGCGGCCGGGCTATTGGAAGCGGCCGGCTGGACCGTCGATGCAGGCGGTGTGCTGCGCAACGCGGCCGGCGACGCCTTCACCTTCGAGATTCTGCTGCGCCAGGGCTCGGCCGAGAACAAGGCGATCGTCGACATCTATGTCGAGGCGCTGCAGCGGCTTGGCATCGATGCCACCGTCGCCACGGTCGAAAGCGCGCAATACAAGGAACGCACCACCGAGTACGACTTCGACATGACCTATTACCGCCGCGGCCTGTCGCTGAGCCCCGGCAACGAGCAGAACCTCTATTGGGGCTGCGACGGCGTCGCGGCGCCGGGCACGCGCAACTGGATGGGCATGTGTTCGCCCGCGGCCGAGGCGATGATCGGCGAGATCCTGAACGCCGCCAGCCGCGACGACTTCATCGCCGCCACGCGCGCGCTCGACCGGGTGCTGACCACCGGGCGCTACGTGATCCCGATCTACCAGTTCACCGTCTCGCGGCTCGCCCATGTCAAAGAGCTGCGCTATCCCGACCAGGTCCCGATCTACGGCGACTGGTTCGTCTGGCAGCCCGAGGTCTGGTGGTACGAGGAATAGGGTGCCCGGGCGGGTCCGGATCCGTCACAGCGCCGTTACACATTGGCCCTACCGCGGCGGTTATGAACATCCTCGTCCTCTGCACCGGCAACTCGGCCCGCTCGATCCTTCTCGAATCGCTCCTCAACCACCTCAGCGAGGGGCGCGTGACCGCGTTCTCAGCCGGCTCGCAGCCTGCCGGGCGGGTCCATGCCGAAGCCCTGCGCCTGCTTGCGGAAAAGGGCTATGCGACCGGCGGCCTGCGGTCGAAGAGTTGGGACGAATTCGGCGCCGATGACGCGCCCGAGATGGACGCGGTGATCACCGTCTGCGGCCGTGCTGCGGGCGAGACCTGCCCGATCTGGCCCGGCGCGCCGCTTCGCGCCCGCGCCGAGGCCTTGCTCTCGCACCCGATCGAGTCCATGGAGCGCGCCGAGCTGGCCACGCTTTTGACCGAGATCGGGACCGCCCCATGACCCACCGCCTTGCCGCCGAATTCATCGGCACCGCGTTCCTGCTGATCGGGGTCGTCGGCTCTGGCATCATGGCCGAGGCGCTGTCGGGCGGCAATTTGGGCGTGGCGCTCTTGGCCAACGCCATCGCCACCGGCTGCGTGCTTTATGTGGGCATCACCATCCTGGGCCCGATTTCGGGCGCGCATTTCAACCCCGCCGTCACCTTCGCCTTCGCGCTTCGGCGCGAGATCGCACCGGGCGAGGCAGTGGCGTTCGTCGCGACCCAGATCGTCGGCGGCATCCTCGGCGTCTGGCTGGCCCATGCGATGTTCGACCTGGCGATCCTGCAGCTTTCGACCACCGCCCGCACCGGCGCACCGCAATGGCTGGCCGAGGTGGTGGCCGCCTTCGGGCTGGTCTTTGTCATCCTCGGCGGTCTGCGGCATCGGCCCGAGGCGGTGCCGACGCTCGTCGCGCTTTATATCACCGGCGCCTATTGGTTCACCGCCTCGACGAGCTTTGCCAATCCCGCCGTGACCATCGCCCGCGGCCTGACCGACACCTTCGCCGGTATCGACCCGACCCACGTGGCGGCCTTCATCGCGGCACAGCTCGTCGGCGCGGCGCTGGCGGTCTGGGTCGGGCGCAGCATCTTTCGCTAGAATACAGAGTTTCGACGAAACTCTGGCCGCAAATCTTCGTCGAAGATTTGCCCGGCGTCGCCGGCTTGCCATCGTACCGCGGCGGGCGTAGCAGGACGCGATGGACGCGATCTTCGACCAAGGCCCGCCGCCGCCCTGCCCGGCGCCGTTCAACTTGGCCGACTACGTCCTGACGGCCGGCCGTGACACCCCTTCGAAGATCGCCCTCGCCGTTCTGACCCCGACCGGCGCCGAGCGCTGGAGCTACGACAAACTCGAACGGGCCGTGCGCGCCACCGCAACCGGGCTGCTCGGCCACGGGTTGGCCCCCGGCGACCGCGTGCTCATGCGGCTCGGCAACACCGTCGCCTTCCCGATCACCTATCTTGCCGCGCTGGCCGCCGATCTGATCCCGGTGCCGACCTCGGCACTGCTGACCGCGCCGGAGGTCGGCCGGATCGCCGCCGAAATGACGCCCGCGCTGATCGTCGCCGAGCCGGGCGTGGCCCTGCCCGACCCCCTGCCCTGCCCGATCCTCGACGCCGGCGAGATTGCCGACATGCACGCCCTACCCCCGGCCGCCTATGCCCAAGGCGACCCAGAACGCCCAGGCTATGTCATCTATACCTCCGGCACGTCCGGCCAGCCGCGCGCGGTCACCCATGCCCACCGGGCAATCTGGGCGCGGGCGATGATGGTGGACGGCTGGTACGGGCTGACCCAACAGGACCGCCTGCTGCATGCCGGTGCCTTCAACTGGACCTATACGCTCGGCACGGGCTTGCTCGACCCTTGGACCCGCGGCGCCACCGCTCTGATCCCCGGCCCCGGCGTCACCTCGGCGCAGCTGCCGCTGCTCTTGAAGCGCCATGATGCCACCATCTTCGCCGCCGCCCCCGGCGTCTACCGCCAGCTCCTGCGCCACGACCTGCCGCCGCTGCCGAAGCTGCGCCACGGCCTCTCGGCCGGCGAAAAGCTGCCCGACCGAACCCGCGCGGCTTGGGAGGCCGCCACCGGCACGCCGGTGCACGAGGCGTACGGCATGTCGGAATGCTCGACCTTCGTCTCCGGCGCGCCCGACCGACCGGCCCCGTCCGGCACCCTCGGCTACCCGCAGACCGGCCGCCGGCTTGCGGTGTTGGGTGACGCCGGCCCGGTGCCGGTCGGCAGCCCCGGCACGCTGGCCGTCTCGCGCCGCGACCCCGGGCTGATGCTGGGCTATTGGGGCGCCGTAGACGCCACCCGCGCCAGGTTCCGCGGCGAGTGGTTTCTGACCGGCGACACCGTATCGATGGCCAAGGACGGTGCCGTCACCTATCTCGGCCGCGCCGACGACATGATCAATGCTGGCGGCATCCGGGTCTCGCCGATCGAGGTCGAGACCGCGTTGAACGCCCATCCCGAAATCCACGAATGCGCCGCGGCGGAAGTCGCGGTGAAGGCCGACACCACCGTGATCGCCGCCTTCTATGTTGCCGACAGCGACCTCGACCCCCAAGCGCTCGACCGTTTCGCGGCCCAGAGCCTTGCAAGATACAAAAACCCCCGTATCTACCACCGCATCGACGCGCTGCCCAAAGGCGCCAACGGCAAGATCCTCCGTCGGGTCCTGCGCGAGACCTACGAGGAGACCCATGGTCAAACTTGACATCATCTCGGATCCGATCTGCCCCTGGTGCTATATCGGCAAGAGCAATCTCGACCGCGCGCTGGAGCAGGCCGGCGACACGCCGTTCGAGATCGAATGGCACCCGTTCCAGCTCAATCCCGACATGCCAGAGGACGGCATGGACCGCCGCGAATACCTGGAAACCAAGTTCGGCGGCAAAGAGGGCGCGCTTAACGCCTACGCCCCTGTGGTCGAGGCCGCCGAAAGGGCCGGCCTAGACATCGACTTCGCCGCCATCACCCGCACGCCTAACACGCTGAACGCCCACCGCCTGATCCACTGGGCCGGGATCGAGGGCCGCCAGACCCCCGTCGTCGCCGCACTGTTCCGCGCCTACTTCAAAGAGGGCCGCGACATCGGCGACATCGACGTCCTTGCCGACATTGCCGACGCCGCCGGACTCGACGCAGCAATGATCCGCAAGCTCTTGAAAGGCGACGCCGACCGAGACGACATCCGCGCCCGCGACGCCTGGGCGCGCGAGCATGGCGTGACCGGCGTGCCCACTTTCGTCGTTGGCCAGCAACACGCGGTGCCGGGCGCCCAGCCGCCCGAGCTTTGGGCCAAGGTGATCGCGGAAATCGCCACGCAAGACACCGGCGCCGAGGCGTAGCTCTCCTAGGTTGCGACCAGGCCGGGCGCGTGTCGCCCGACCGGCCTGTCCTTCCTCCGCGCATGTGATAGGGCAATCCAATGCCCCCCGCCCGCCGCCTCTCATTGCCCGAATTCGTCGCCCTGATGGGGATGATGTTCGCCACCGTTGCGTTCTCGATCGACGCGATGTTGCCGGCGATGGGCGAAATCGCGAAAGAGATCACGCCCGATGCACCGAACCGTGCGCAGCTGATTATCACCAGCTTCGTGCTTGGTATGGGGCTCGGCACATTGTTCACCGGGCCTCTGTCGGACAGCTTCGGGCGCAAGACAGTGATCCTAGGCGGCGCGGTGCTTTACATTTTTGCCTCGATCCTGGCCTGGGCCGCGCCGTCGCTGGAACTCGTCCTCCTGGCCCGCGTGCTGCAGGGCCTCGGCGCCGCGGGGCCACGCGTCGCCGCGCTCGCCATCGTCCGCGACCTCTACGAGGGCCGCCGCATGGCGCAGGTCATGTCATTTGCGATGCTGGTCTTCACCCTGGTCCCCGCGGTCGCGCCGCTGATCGGCGCCGGGATCATCTGGCTTGCCGGCTGGCGCGGCATTTTCATCGCCTTCATCCTCTTTGTGCTCGTCACCAACCTCTGGCTGGCGCTGCGGCAACCGGAGACGTTGGCGCCCGAGAACCGCCGCCCGTTCCGCGCAACCGCCATCGCCGCTGGCATCGCAGAGGTGTTCTCGCTGCGCCAGGTGGTGCTGACCATGGGCGTCTTGTCGCTGGCCTTTGGGGTGCTCTTCACGACGCTCTCGACGACACAGCAGGTCTTCGATCAAAGCTTCGGTCAGGCGGCGAGCTTTCCCTACTGGTTCGCCGTCATCGCGCTGATTTCAGGCTCCGGCAGCCTGCTCAATGCCCGGATCGTGATGCGCCTCGGCATGCGCCGCGTGGTGCGGCTGACCTTCAGCACGCAGCTCGGACTGTCCGCCCTAATGGCCTTGATTACGCTGAGCGGCGCCCACGGGCCCGTCTTTTTCGCCCTCTACATAATCTGGACCACGACGATCTTCTTCATGGCCGGACTGACCATCGGCAACCTCAACGCTCTGGGCATGGAGCCGCTGGGTCACCTCGCCGGCCTTGCCGCCTCGATCATTGGGTCAGTGGCCACCGTGGCGGCGGTCGCGATCGCAATCCCGATCGGTCTGGCTTTCGATGGCACGCCGCTGCCACTGGCACTTGGCTCGGCCTTGTGCTGCGGGCTCGGGATCTGGCTGATGCATTTGCTCGGACCAGGCGAGCCGGTAGCGCAGACCTGAGGGTCGGTGGGGTCGGCGCAAAGGCGTGGAGATCTCCTGAGCGAGACGCTGATTGCGTTGCCATGAGCCGCGCCATCGCCGACCCGCGGGTGGCGATCCGACGATTGTTCGGGAGCGCTTTATGGCTGTGGAGTCCGTAGGACCTTAAGCGGTGGACGAGCTTCGACAAATCGCCGCCCCTCCGGGACGGGTCGGCGATGGCGCGGCGGCGCTGCGCGCCTTGATTCCGCGCCGGGGGCAGGATGATCCAGGCTAACCCCCTCACCGGGACCTCTCCGCCCACGGACACCCAGCCTCAGGCCTGTGCCGCCTCCACCGGTTTCGCAAACCGCGCCAGGTCTTGGGCAATCGCGAACGCGCCTTTGATCCGGTCGGAGGTCTTTTTCCAGTCGCGCCGCACCACGATCTTGTTGTCGCGCACTTTCGCCAGCCCGTTCTGGGCCTGGATGAAGTCCACCAGTCCGGCCGGATTGGCGAATTTGTCGTCCCAGAACTGGATCGTCGCCCCCTTCGGCCCGCCATCCAGTTTCGCGATCCCGGCGCGCTTGCACATGTCCTTGATCCGCACGATCAGAAGCAGCATGTTGACCTCATTCGGCAACTTGCCGAACCGGTCAATCAACTCGGCCGCGAAGCCTTCGAGCTCGACCTTGCTGTGCAGACCGCTGAGGCGCCGGTAGAGCCCCAGACGCACATCAAGGTCGGGCACATAAGCCTCTGGAATTAGGACCGGAACGCCGAGATTGATCTGCGGCGCCCAGTGTTCGTCGCGGTCGGTCAGCCCCTCCAACTCGCCGGCCTTGATCTTGGCGATCGCCTCTTCCAGCATCGACTGGTAAAGCTCGTAGCCCACCTCGTGGATGTTGCCCGACTGCTCTTCGCCCAGAAGGTTCCCCGCGCCGCGGATGTCGAGGTCTTGCGACGCCAAGGTAAACCCGGCGCCGAGCGAATCGAGCGAGCCCAGGACCCGCAGACGCTTTTCCGCGGTCAGCGTCAGCTTCGCCCGGGGCTTGGTGGTCAGATAGGCATAGGCGCGGGTCTTCGAGCGCCCAACCCGGCCGCGGATCTGGTGGAGCTGCGCGAGCCCGAACATATCCACCCGATGCACCACCATGGTGTTCGCCGTCGGGATGTCGAGGCCCGATTCGACGATCGTCGTCGCCAAGAGCACGTCGTATTTGCCGTCGTAAAACGCATTCATCTTATCGTCGAGTTGGCCTGCGGCCATCTGGCCATGCGCGGTGACCACGGTGACCTCGGGCACCTGCTCGCGCAGAAACGCCTCGATCTCGGGCAGATCGGCGATGCGCGGGACGACGTAGAACGACTGCCCGCCGCGGTAATGCTCGCGCAGCAGCGCCTCGCGGATGGTCACCGCATCGAACTCGCTGACATAGGTGCGGATCGCCAGCCGGTCGATGGGCGGCGTGCCGATTATGCTGAGATCCCGGACACCTGTGAGCGACAGTTGAAGTGTCCGCGGGATCGGCGTGGCAGTCAGCGTCAATACGTGCACATCGGTGCGCATCTGTTTCAGCCGTTCCTTGTGGCCGACGCCGAAATGCTGCTCTTCGTCGATCACCAGCAGCCCCAGTTCCTTGAACCGCACGGTCTTGGCCAAAAGCGCATGGGTGCCGATGACGATGTCGACAGTGCCGTCCGCGATGCGCTTGCGGGTCTCGGCGGCGTCCTTGGCCGAGACGAAGCGCGACAGCTGCCGGACTTCGACGGGAAAGCCGCGGAAGCGGTCGGCGAAGCTCTTGTAGTGCTGGCGCGACAGCAGCGTCGTCGGCGCGATCACCGCCACCTGCATGCCGCTCATCGCTGCGACGAAGGCCGCCCGCATCGCCACCTCGGTCTTGCCGAAACCGACGTCGCCGCAGACCAGCCGGTCCATCGGGGTGCCGGCGGCGATGTCGCCCACCACGTCGGCAATGGTGCCGAGCTGGTCGTCGGTCTCCTGATAGGGGAAGCGGGCGCAGAACGCGTCCCACATCGCCTCGGGCGGCTCCATGATCGGTGCGCGGCGCAGGTGCCGTTCGGCGGCGACGCGGATCAGCCGGTCGGCGATCTCGCGGATGCGCTCCTTCAGCCGCGCCTTCTTCGACTGCCAGGCGCCGCCGCCGAGCCGGTCCAGAAGCCCCTCTTCGTGGCCGTAGCGGCTGAGGAGTTCGATGTTCTCCACAGGCAGGAACAGCCGGTCGCCGCCGGCATATTCCAGCGCCACACATTCATGCGCGGCCCCCATGGCGGTGATCACCTCGAGCCCGGTATATCGGCCGATGCCGTGATCGAGATGCACGATCAGATCGCCGGGCTCGAGGTGATCACCGCCATGGGGGCCGCGCATGAATGTGTGGCGCTGGAATATGCCGGCGGCGACCGGCTGTTCCTGCCTGTGGAGAACATCGAACT